>NZ_JAUBQR010000110.1:0-21342 GCF_036701385.1 Microcoleus sp. Pol12B4
TGATGAGCGCGCTGGCTGTGATTCCCGGTATGCTGACGATTTTCTTTCTGCCCCTAGAAGATGAGAAAAAATTAGCAGCTATGCCACGGCCTGGACTGGACGATTTCGATTAATCTCAAGTCCGGTCGCTATAATTATAAGATTCGGGCGGGTCGGTTTTACCAATGTCTGCACCACTACTTTTTGAGATTTCGGTTAACCCCTCCCTACAGGAATATTGATGTTTTTAATCATGGAATGGTATAAATTCTGTGGGATTGCGTTCCTAAAATAAAATAAGGACACAACAATGTTGTGTCCCTACCGAATATCTGTATTGCCAGCCGCGAACTAAATCCCAATAAAATCACTAGCTGTTAGCGGACTGCTTGGAATACCCGGAATACTGGCAAGAACTTCGCCGTTACTGGCAATTTCGATCGTCGTTATAAAATCACCTGGAGTAACTCTCAATTGGTTGAAGGTCAAACCTCCGCTCAAACCGATTAAATCTTGATCCTTTTGAAAGTCTACAAGTGTATCTGTACCGGCGCCTACTCCTAACACCAATACGTCGCGTCCAGCGCCACCAATTAAGAGATCCGCACCCGCTGCGCCAATGAGTGTATCGTCTCCTTCTCCACCGTTCAAATTGTCATCCCCTTTGCCGCCTAATACCCGGTCGTTGCCGCTGCCACCGCTGATAATATCGTTGCCTTTGTTGCCGCTGAGAGTGTCACTTCCCCCATTGCCAGTGATAATATCGTCCCCTGCGAAACCTGATGCTGTATTGTTAGCATCGTCGCCTACTAAATTATTTATTTGGGAGACATCGAGAGCAGTTTGCATTGCGACAACGTTTGTTAAAAAGGAGCTTCCCGGAGCGGTTCTTAATTGTTCTAAACTGCTGCGCGATTCCAGGGATGTTGCCAAGGCGGGCAGTGTAAAGTCTAAGCCAGCTAACAGTTCTAAATAATCGGAATCTGTGAAAGTGAAATCAGGGCGGTTCAACTGGTCTACAGAGATTTCTCTCTGAGTTAAGCCGGGAGGAGGAGAAGTTAACAAACCGCTTTGGGTGTGCTTTTCTAAGACAAGTAGGGGGTTGATAATCGGATTAGTAAATGTTTGAAGAACTACTTTTCCGGGGAGGAAAGCTTCTCCTCCCAAACTAACAAAATCCCCGTTAACTACGTAGTGAGTTACATTTTTTCCGGCGCCGACTTTCTGCTTGAATGTATTGACTGTACTCTGATCAACTCCAGGAGAATTGAAGGTGACAACATCTCCAATAGTAGATGTAAATTCGGTGGCGGCTAGTTGCGTTATGGCGCCGCCCAAGCTGTGTCCGAGAAGGTCTGGTGGCAAGCGGCTGGGGTTTTTTGCTGTATCTTGACTGATTTCTGTCAACCAATTTCCTAATGCTTGTTTGTTGGCTTCAAATTGGTTGAAACCAGTGCCGCGCGGGTCTGCGTTGGCAATATCGTCTACGGGCGTGTCAGTGCCGCGAAATACTAAAACGGCCGGTTTGTCTGGGGTGGTGGAAATTAAGCCGATCGCGTGAAATCCAGTCGCGGGATCGTCAAAAGTGCGATCGATTTGATAGCCAGCAGCACTCAAGCCTGTTTGAACTAAAGTTTGAAACTCGGAATTGTCATCTATATAAGCAAGTTGCTTGGCTATAGTTTCGTAAGCGGCGGGGGAGGATGGCATATTTTTTTATTTCCTGTCGTTTGAGGGGGAATTAGTTTTTAAGCTACTTAACTAAGTTTACTATAAATTTAGTTTATTTACCATATTAATTGGTCATTTTTAGTAGCTTTTTAGGAGCAAATTTAAAGATATTTTTTAATACAAAAAAACTCTCTCAGTACGAAACCCATGCAGGTTTCGCGCCACCAAAAATACAAATTTTAAGCACCCTAAATCTATACAAAATCTACCCGCGTAATATCGCTTGCCACTACGCCTCTGAGAGTAGCAAGAATTTCGCCAGTAATCGGGATAGTAATTAAAGCTCCGTCAACACCTTGGGTTACTCTAACTTGAGGAAAAGTTAGACCCCTCGACAGTGTAATTAAATCTTCACTATCTTGAAAATCTAAAATCACATCTGCTCCGCCGCCGGATTCCAATACAAAGCGATCGCGCCCCGCACCACCAATTAAAAAATCGTTGCCCAACTCGCCGGAAACCAAATCGTTTCCGTCGCCACCCTCCAAATAATCGTTATCTCTGCCGCCGTACAAGAAATCGTCGCCATCACCACCGATGATCCTGTCATTACCTCGATTGCCTCTGAGAGTATCGTTACCGCCGTTGCCGATAACTGTATCCTCTCCAGGGCCCCCCGTAGCAGTATTGTTACGAGCGTCGCCTGATAAATAATTCGGTTGTAAGGGAGCTAAACCGTATTGCATTTCTCTGATCAACTGCACAAAAGAAAATTCTGGTGCTGTTCTCAAACTCTCTGCACCGCCTCTGGTTCTGATGGCGACTGACACATTGGGCAGGGCGAAATTCATCGCAGCGATAAACTCATTAAAATCTGAGTCGTTGTTATAAGCAAATTCGGGACTGTTTAATTGTTCTACGGAAATTTGCCTCTGCAAAAAACCCACGGGCGGAGTAGTTAACAAATTTTCAGTTCGATGTTTTGCCAAAACAGTTAAGGGATTAATACTCGGATCTGTAAAACTTTGGATAAATACTTTACCCGGAATAAATGCTTCCCCAAACAAGCTGACTACATCTCCGCTGACAATGTAGTGAGTGACATTTTTGTTGCCTGCCCTGCTGAGATTTCTCCGAAAACTGGTGAATGTACTCGCTGACACTCCCGGAGAGTTGAAAGTAAAGATATCGCCGGTCAGAGTTGTGTATTCGGTTGCTACAATTTGAGCGACTGCTCCGCCCCAACTGTGTCCGATGACATCGGGCAATAATTTGTTGGGGTTTTTACCAGTATTTTGACCGATTTCTGTGAGCCAATTTTGGATATTATCTTTGTTCTTTTCAAATTCAGGTAAACCAATGTCCCGCGAGTCGGAAAAGATAGCGTCGCCGTCGATGAAGTCTGTACCTTTAAATACGAGGGCGGGCGGGTTTTCGGCATTGGATGAACCGAACCCGATCGCATAAAAGTTTGTTTCTGGGTCGTCGAATATGCGATCGATATAGTAGCCATTAGTATCTAGGAAACTGGAAACTTCATTTTGCGCGTTAGGTTTTTGATTCAAAAAAACAATTGACTTAGCCAGAGCTTCATAAACAGCAGGCGAGGCACTCATAATATTAGATTTTCTGTTAGTTGGTATTTGCGATCGCTCTCTTCTTGAGCTAATTGTCCAATGGCAGCCATTATAGCTGACAAGATTTGTATGGTACACTTGATAATATCAACTCAAGAATTAAGTTTTTGCGGTTATGGGTATTATTCGTCAATACATTGCTCCATTGATAGCGGTATTAGTATTTTTCGCGGCTCTGGTAGCAGTCAGTGCTCGCATCTTTTTGCCGGGTGACATGGCTGCCCCGGCACCGATTGAGGAAGCGATCCCCCAAAAGCAAGCGGCAGTAGTGAATCCAATTTTCTTGGGGCTAAATTATTCCGCTTTGCGT
The DNA here is from genome assembly GCF_036701385.1 of Microcoleus sp. Pol12B4. Taxonomy (NCBI): domain Bacteria; kingdom Bacillati; phylum Cyanobacteriota; class Cyanophyceae; order Oscillatoriales; family Microcoleaceae; genus Microcoleus; species Microcoleus sp. Pol12B4. Next base: position 3,598 of record NZ_JAUBQR010000110.1, read on the forward strand.
GTCCGGTGAGCTGATGTCTGCTCAATTAATACCGGGCTACGGGCTGCGCTCAGGATCTGGAGTCGATCGGGCAAAACTGATAAAGTTTATGCACCGGACATACCGAGAGCTTTACCCGGATGGGGAATTGGGACATTTGGCTCAAACTGTCGAGCAGTATTTTTCTAACCAGACGCCGGTTTGGTGGGTAGAGTGCCAGAAAAACAGCCAGGAAGAGGCAGAAATTTTGCCGGTGCTTCCCTCGCAGTATCTCAATCCCCAATCTCAAGTCCAAAATCTCAACTCGGTTGTCGGATGTTTATGGTTGGGAAATGCGATCGACCAAACCACCGGAGAACGATACGCTCACATTTTTTTGCTGTACGTAGCACCCGAACATCGCCGTCTAGGAGTCGGTGCAGCTTTAGTTATTCATGCTGAAAATTGGGCGCGGGAAAGAGGCGATCGGCAAATTGGTTTGCAAGTATTTCTGAGCAATCAGCCTGCGGTGAATCTCTATCAAAAATTAGGCTATCAAAGTCATTCCCTCTCGATGCTTAAATCCCTTTGAAATATAAATTGTGCTGGTTGGGAATCAGGGCTAAAGTCCTGATTATGACGATTTCAGTCCTCACTACCAACTTAATTAACAGCAGAGATATTCGTTTGTAGTAAGGATTTTAGTCCTGATTCATCCCAATTATGAGGACTTCAGTCCTCACTACAAACTTAGGTGACAGCAATTATGAGGACTGAAGTCCTCGCTACCAACTTAGGTGACAGCAGAGGTATTTGTTTGTAGTAAGGTACTGCGCGCGCACCCTATCATTATTGACTGCTGACTGCTGACTGCTGACTGCTGACTGAGTTGCTTAGGAGCATCCTCTGTGCGGTAAAGTTTTTTTATGAACAATAACGACTACTCCAACGCCCTTGATACTGACACGGAACTGGAAAGCCCTTTGGATCAAATTTATGAATCCGAACCCCCGCTGCCAGATCCCGAGGAAATGCTGCCTTTGCTGGAATCCCCGGAACCTCAGCACCGGATGATTGCGGCGCGGGCTTTTTGCGAACTGCAGGACGATCGAGCAATTTCGCATTTAATTAATTTGTTGAGAGACGGTTGCCCCTTGGTGCGGGTGAGCGCGGCTTATGCGTTGGGGCGAAATCCGAGCCCCGATGCTGTGGAACCGCTGATTCTTCAGCTTAACTCCGACTGGAACGGTTACGTTCGCAAAGGCGTAGTTTGGGCCCTGGGAAATTGCAGGGACCACCGCGCTTTGCCATCTTTAATTGATGCTCTCTCGACAGATATTTCGGCGGTGCGTTTGTGGGCGGCGAGTTCTCTGGGTCAAATGGCAAAAGTTGGTTACTATGTGGTGATTGCTGCGATTCCGCCGTTGATTCAAACGCTGCGGGGAGATTCTGTGTCTGCTGTGCGGAGCAACTGCGCTTGGGCGATCGGGCAACTGGCCCGCGAATTGCCGAATAATATAGTGTACGCTGGGGCGATCGATGGTCTGATTGAAGCTTTAGAAGAAGATGAAGATATGGGCGTGCGGGAAGATGCTAAATCTTCGCTCTTGCGAGTCGGCGACCCGCGCGGATTGCAGATAATTGAAGACTTAGAAATGGAAGGACTTTTGTGATATCATTACCACAATAAAACACCACTTACTAATTCCAAATTATCAATTTCATCAATTCTAAGACAGAATTTGGTTACAAAAAAATCTTTGCTTCGCCCCAGAGCAAAGACATTTTGATTAGCTTCCTGAATGCTATGCTCTATGGTGCAGAGCCAACCATTGAAGACTTAGAAATTATTGACCCTTACGCCGCGCCGAGCGTTACTGGATTAAAAGACACTTACCTGGATGTTAAAGCCAAAATTACAGACAACAAAACTGTGATTATCGAAATGCAGGTAATAAATGTAGAAGCTTTTACTACACGGGTAGTGTATAATTGCGCCAAAACCTACGCAACTCAACTCAGACCCCGGGAAGGATACTCTAAATTAAATCCTCTAATTGCTTTAACAATCACAGATTTTATTTTGTTTGAAAATACAGAAAAATTTCTCACCCATTTTGTATTTAAAGAACTCCAAGAAAACTTCGAGTATTATAACAGAGAAATAGAATTATTATTTGTCGAACTGCCCAAGTTTAACCAAGAACTGGAACACATCGAAAACCTCATTCCAAGCTGGATTTATTTTATCAAAAATGCTTCCCTATTCGAGGAAATTCCGGAAAAATTTGCATCAATGACCGAAATTTAAACAGCTTTTTCCATCGCCAGCAGAACTAATTTAACCCTTAAGGAATTAAAGGAATTGGAAAAGCGGGAAATGTTTTTTGAAGACCAACGCGGTGCTGTTATTAAGGGGATGCAAGAAGGTCGCCAAGAAGGTCTAATTGAGGGGCAAACAGCATTAATCTTGCGTCAAGTCGCGCGGCGCACTGGCGAAATCCCACCAGAAACTCAAACTCGCATTCGGCAGTTATCTCTCGAACAATTACAGGATTTAGGAGAAGTCTTGTTAGATTTTACCACTCAAAAGGATTTGATACCTTGGCTGGAATCGGCTTCAGCATGAATTTATAACTTTTGCGTTCCTGATACTAAATCCGGCTTTAATACCCCCTTCATTCTCTATTCGTCGCACGCGGACGGTGTTTGTGTATAGCGGTTTCAACCGCGGAGTTTCTAATCTAATAAGTCGGGTTCCCGGCGCACTATCATGTCATAAATCGGTTGAAAGCTAAACCATCCCATGCGGTGAGACCCTACTTGCTGCTGTGTTAAACGCGCACATTCTGGCTTGATAAGAATTGGTTTTCCCGCTGCTTCTGCCATTAACTGCGCTTGACAAGAACGTTCCATTGCAATAAACCACCAAGCTGCTTCATCTACTGTTTGACCTACTGTTAACAGTCCGTGATTTTGTAAAATAATAGCTTTTTTCTCACCTAAAGTTTTGGCGATGCGTTTAGCTTCTTCGATTTCCAAAACAACTCCGGTGTAATCGTCAAATAAAGCTTGGTCTTCATAAAAAGAACAAGCATCTTGCGTCAGCGGGTCAAGCAGGCGGCCCAAACTCGACCAACTTTTGCCGTAGGGAGAATGAGCGTGGGCTGCTGCGATTACGTCGGGGCGGGCGCTGTGCACTTGGGAATGAATGGCAAATGCTGCTTCGTTTACGGGTTTATTTCCTTGAACAACTTCGCCTTTGTGGTTGACTAAAATTAGGTCGCTGACTCGAATTAAACTAAAGTGCATTCCAAAAGAATTGACCCAGAAATGGTCTAGGTGTTCGGGGTCGCGGACGGTGATATGTCCGGCAATCCCTTCGCTGAATCCGAAGCGGGCAAATAATCGGAATGCGGCCGCTAAACGCTGTTTGCGGTGGCGGCGTTCTTCTTCAATTGAGTTGAATGCCGGGGGTTGAAAAGTGACTTTGGGGATTTTTATTGCAACCATATATTTGATTTTGTAACGGGGAATGGGTAATTGCCAATTGTGGGGCAGGCATCTTGCCTGCCCTACTGACTGGCGATTTCACTAAGGCGCAAACCTGCGATGTTTTTGCAGTCAAAGGTGGCGTTGTTACCGGGACGACGTTCTATTAATTCGAGAATTTGTCCGGCGGGGTTTTGCAGAAACCACTGGGTTAATGAGCCGGAGTTTAGAGGATGCTCTGATAGCGGTTTAAAGTTTTTGTTTTGCCATATTTTAGCAGCATTCTGCACGTTTTCGACTCGAATCGCGACGTGGTGAACTGCTTCTAATCCTCTTTCTTGCTGGAAGCGGTCTGTCTGGTCGCCCGGTGCGTGGGGCGCATCTAATACTACTAAGCCGCCGGCTGGCATTAATAAGGTCATTAAATGCAGCCACAAGTCGGAGGGAACATTAATGTTTTCCGCACAAAAGTTAATCGGGAACAAGTCGGGGCCTTCAACTGTTTTGGCGCCGAAGGGGTAAAAAGATTTGGCGTAGTTTTCGAGTTCGGTGCGGCTAGGGAATGTGAGGACAAAGTGGTCGATCGCAACTTGTTCGTCGTACAGGTGTGTTTCAAACGTCCAGGTTGTTAAAAATTCGGGTTCGATAAATTTGGGGTTGAATTCCAGCCAGCCATTTTTTTCGATGAAAGGTGAGTCAAGATGGCTGTCAAGGTTGCGATCGAACTTTAGGGTTTTTAGATTCAAGTTTTTCATGTATCTCACCCAATGTTAAGTCCGCCAAACTGCGAATTTTGTCTACAAGCTGAATTTGACACACATTTGGTGCGCCTTAATTCAAAAATAACACAAAATTTAATACAGGCAAGCAGAACGGGCGATCGCAACTCCCAAACCTTTATTGACCAATCTAAAATCTAAAATGGTATCATTTGCCGATCGCGTTCCCGGCCAACCACGCCGTAGTCCAAGCACTTTGGAAGTTGAAACCGCCCGTCACGCCGTCGATATCCAAGATTTCGCCCGCAAAGAAAAGTCCGGGACAGCGGCGGCTTTCCATTGTCTTAAAATCGACTTCTTTAAGGTTGACACCGCCGCAGGTGACGAACTCTTCTTTAAATGCGCCTTTTCCGGCAATCTGATATTCGCCTTGAACGAGTTCTTGCAGGAGGCGATCGAGGATTTTGTTAGATAAGTCGGCCCAGCGTTTTTGCTCATCAATGCCGATCGAACTTATCAAGCGTTCCCAGAGGCGGCGCGGCACCGGAAACGGACAGCTAGAAACTATCAATCGGTGCGACAACTGAGACTTAACTGCTAGCAGTTGCTGCCGCAAAACTTCCGCATTGTACTGGGGAAGCCAATTAATTAAGACAGATGTTTTATAATGGCGATCGTGCAAAAATCTCGCACCCCAAGCCGAAAGTTTGAGTACAGCAGGCCCGCTTAAACCCCAGTGAGTAATTAGCAAAGGCCCGCTTTGTTCTAATTTAGCTCCCGGCAATTTCACCTTAGCATTAGGAACAGAAATTCCGGCTAAATCTTTGATTCTGCTGTCGGAAATATTAAAAGTAAATAGAGAAGGAACGGGCAGTTCGACTGTATTACCTAACTCTTTTGCCCACTTATAACCCGAAGGATTGCTGCCTGTAGCGAGAAGAATGCGATCGCACTTAAAACTCTCCCCGGATTTCAACTCAATTTCAAACCTAGGGGCGGTGTCCCCCTTTTCGCCCTCGGCGGTGTTGCCCGTTAATTTCTTTACTGAAACTACTGCATCGCCGGTGTGAATTTTTACGCCTGCATCCTCAGCAGCCCGGATCAAACAGTTAACAATTGTCCCCGAATCGTCGGTGATGGGAAACATTCGTCCGTCTTCTTCTGTTTTCAACTTCACACCGTGACCGGCAAACCATTCTACAGTATCGCGGGGCTGAAATCGAGTAAAAGCACCGCGCAGAGCTTTCCCTCCTCTGGGGTAATTCTGCACTAAAACACCGGGGTCAAAACAAGCGTGAGTAACGTTGCAGCGCCCGCCGCCAGAGATGCGAACTTTTGCCAGGAGTTGCCGGCCAGCTTCTAATAAAGTGACGCGGGCCTGCGGGTAGGTTTTGGCACAGGTAATTGCACTAAAAAAACCAGCAGCACCGCCGCCGATGACTGTAATTTTGAGCATTCGATCGGACAAATTTTTTCTCGCTTATTCTGGTTCAAAATCGGATTTTACCGCCCCGCAAGTCGGACAAACCCAATCGTCGGGGATATCTTCAAAGGCCGTACCGGCAGGTATTCCCCCGTCGGGGTCGCCTTCTGCTGGATCGTAGACGTAATTGCAAACTGTACAAACGTATTTTTGCATTTGCTTAACTCAACTTTATATTGTAAGCCTATAGATTGTACTTGACAACGCAACTTAGTGCAATACCACTTTCAAAAAGTAATGCGACTTTCGGCAATTCCGAAATTATTAAAAATTTAGTTTTTCAAAATTATAAAATATAAAATTTAATTAAGTCTTGCACAAATCTAAAATCTAAAATCTAAAATCGTCAAAGCCTCCAGAACCGCAGTTCTAGAGGCTTGATTGTATTTTTTATTAGTTGGCTGCGATGGGAAGACTAGACTTTTGCTAAAGGCTTAGTCCAAACGCCGTTTTCATCTTCTTCGTACTGCTGGTGAATGGCGTTCCAAGCCGTGTGTTCGGCTTGTATGGAGTCGTTGCTTTCATCAAATGCGGCGTTGTAGGATTCCATAAACGTTTTTTGAGCAGCTTCCGACAGGTGCGATCGCACTTCGGGAGATAAATCAGCAGGGCTATTGCAGCGACCTTTGACGGCGCGCGGCAGCGTCATTTCGCTAATAGCTATCTCTTCGCCACCTGCACTTTCTAGCAAGAGTTGAAATTCGCCCGATTTATCTGCAGGAACTTCTGCCATCACGAGAAATTCGCCTGCTTCAACGCGGGTTTGATAGATAGTTGCTTTGTCTTCGGGCATTCCCAAAGCGACCAAAGCGGAAACTAGACCCGCACCGGCCGAACCTGCGATCGCGCCGCTAGCTGCACCCAACAGTACCGCACCCAGCGGGCCCGCCGATACTACTGCACCGACAAAGGGAATAAACAGCACGCCGACGCCTGTTAGCAAACCCAAAAAAGAACCGAATAAGGAACCAAAAATCGCTCCGCTTCGCAGACCGCCTAATATCACATCTTTTTTAGTAATAAAGCCGGCAATTTTAGTTTTAGATTGAAAGTTTTTTCCCATTACTGAGATGTGGTCGCGGGAAACTCCGCGATCGAGCAACCGCCGGATTACACCGTCTAATTGTTCTTCTTCCTTAAATACGGCTGAAACTGTTCGTTCGGCTAAATATTCCTCGGTCATTGTTCCTCCTTGATTGTTTCTCGATTAGTTATGCTGGTTTTCAGTATAGGAGGACGCTGTAGGGCGATCGCATCGACCGCGAGATAGAGGTAGATGAATGGGAGATAGTTTGAGGCTCTATCAAAAGAGTTAAAGGAGTTTTTAAGGAGTGATTACTCATCTATTAAAGATAGTTATTTAGCTCTAATATAAGCCCCCAAATATTCGAGCTGATTTATCATTTACTCTGCTGACTTAACCGCAATCAACTTCAAAATTCCCCGCCACTGAGCGCCTACTGAGTAACTTTGTCTAGGTACAACAATAATTCCTGAATGAGTCCTTTTTTGTTCAGCAAAACTTCTGTGCAAACGGCAGAAATCTCCCATGTTAGAACTGTAAATGACGCGCCCTTGCTCAGTTGCCCAGATTACCTGCTCCTCATCTGAAGAGCTAAGTTTGTTCGCGTCTGAGGTAGTCATCACTTCTACAGCAGAATTACGCAAAGGTTCTACCAACGAAAGGTTACCAGAATCTTCATCAATATAGAGACGAATTTGACTCACGATAACTTACCAGCCATGTATTTAGCTTCCCAATACTCGCACTCTTCGTAGTACGCTGCTATCTCCGCCTCAACTTCATCTTTATTAGCGTGATAATAAGCGAAGCCTGCATAAATTTGTGCTAACGTCAAATCCGGAAATTCTTCAGCAATTTTTTCAGGAGTCATTCCTGCTTTGTAGTCAATAGCTATGCTCCGAACGGACATTCTTGTACCTGCGATGCGGGGGAGGCCACCGCAAGTTCCCGGCGTGCTGACAATTAGCGTTCCAATATCAACGGCAGTTGTCATATTTACCTAGATTGAGTTAACTTTATTCTATTGTAACGCAGCTTCATTCCTACCCGATCGCAGTTATCAAGGTTAATCAATGCCATTAGCACCCCTGTTTCCTGTCGTTCATCCCATCCTCAAATCTGCTTTTCCCAGATGTCTGTGGACGGGAGATATCAACAGCCGAGAAATTGCCCTCACATTTGACGACGGGCCGCACCGTCAGCACACACCTCAACTGTTAAAAATTTTAGATAAATACGGCATCAAAGCTAGTTTTTTCTGGCTAGGTTTTTGCGTGGATCGGCATCCAGAAACGGCTAAAGAAGTGTACGATCGCGGACACTGGATCGGCCTCCACGGCTATCAGCATATATCGTTTCCCAAACTCAAAACCCACGAACTCAAACAAAGTTTAGAAGACACGCAAAAAGCAATTGCCAAAGCTTGCGATTTAGACCCGAAATTAATCCTGGACGTGCGCCCCCCCAACGGCATTTTTACGCCGCGAACATTAGAGTTATTGCAACAGTGGGAATATCGCCCTGTAATGTGGAGTGTTGTCCCGGAAGATTGGGTGCGGCCGGGGGTGAGGAAAGTTATTAGTCGCATCCTGCAGCAAACTGAAAACGGATCAATTATTGTACTCCACGACGGCTATTGCGGCGGCGAAGATGTTGCAGCTTCTGCTGATAAAATAATTCCATTGCTTTTGTATAAAGGTTACAAATTTGTGACAGTCGATCGACTGTGGGAGCAGGCAAACATTCAAATAACAGGAAATTAAGTTAATGAAAAAAAGACAGTTTATTGCATCTCTTTGTTTGGTAAGTGCCGGATGGGCGATCGAGCTTTCTCCTGCTTCCCTCAGTGCTGAAACTCTACTTGTAGTGCAGCAGCCCGCCCCTGGCGTATCCGCGCCTGCCCCCAACTCGAAAACCCCGCAAGTGGAACTGCTAAATCCGGGCGTGGAACCACGACAGGAACTGCGTCTGAAACCAACTATCAATGTCAAAGAAACAAGTGTGATGACCGTAAAAATGGATATGGACATATCCGCATCCGGTCAGTCTTCGCCTGCAGCTAAAGTTCCAGTATCGGTGATGACTTTCGAGACAAAAGTTACTAAAATTGATCCCAACGGCGATATTCACTACGAGTTTGCTTATACTAACTCAGATATCGTCGGCGATACTGGAAATATGCCACCAGCTGCGCGAGATGCCATGCGTTCCGCACTCAAAAGCATGGTGGGAGTGAAAGGCTCTTTCATCATGGACAATCGCGGTTTTCATAAAGGAGGTAACATTATTTTGCCCGAAGGAGCTGACAACAACCTCAAACAAATGGTTGGACAAATGTCTAAATCTCTAGAGCAACTTGCCTCGCCACTGCCTGCAGAAGCAGTCGGAAAAGGAGCCAAATGGCGCGTTTCTTCTTCCTCTGATTTCAGTGGCATGAATGTGAATGACATTGCTACGTATGAATTGGAGAGCTGGCAAGATGGAGTTGTGTCTCTGAATGTAAGTATAGAGCAGCAAGCAAACCCCCAAAATATTACCTCTCCCCAATTGCCTGCTGGAACTACCTTAACCCTCAAATCTTTTAGTTCTCAGGGCCAGGGAAAAGTTACAGGGCGCTTGGATAGATTAATTCCTTTGCGCTCTACTGTGTCTATTAGTTCAAATACCGAAATGAGTGCTAAAAATGCTGGCAGTTCAGAAGAATCAACAATCACAACAAAAATGGCGATGGAGATGACTTTAGAGTCGAAGTAACCTTTATTATACCAACTTGAAAAAGTAGGGGCATGGCATTGCCGTGTCCTTCGTCGTCGGTAAAATGTTAATAAATGGTATTAAACCGGGTTAATATACCTGATATTATATAAATTTTACGAAAGTTTCGATCGCCAATTTGTAAGTAGAGGAGTCTGTTCTATGATTCGATCGCACAGATGGCAAGCTATCATCGGTTTAGTGGTAGCCCTAGGGATAATCATCGGGAATTTAATGTTTCCGGGCCTGAATGTAGCGCCGGCATTTGCTCAAGCCAAATTTAAAGATGTTAACGAGCATTGGGCGCAAGCTTGCATAGAGGAGTTAGCACAGAAAAAAATCATTAGTGGCTACTACGAAGACGGCACTTTTCGCCCGAACCGCCCAGTTAGCCGGGCTGAGTTTGCGGCGATGGTTCGCATGGCTTTTCCCGATGCCAAAACCGTCCGGGCTCCGATCGACTTTGCAGATATTCCTACAAATTACTGGGGTTTTAAAGCAATTCGAGAAGCTTATCAGACGGGTTTTATGTCTGGATACAGTGGCAGTATCTTTAACCCAACTTTGAATATTACCCGCTGGCAGGCTTTGGTAGCTTTAACCAGCGGCTTGAAATATACACCTACGGAGCCGGCGGCTGAGATTTTGGATGCGACTTTTGAGGATGCGCCGCAAATTCCCGAACTGGCCAGAAGTGCGATCGCCGCCGCCACAGAAAAACAACTTGTGGTCAATTATCCTGCTGTTAAACAGCTAGAACCTACTCGGAATGCTACTCGCGCCGAAGTCGCAACTTTTTTCTGTCAGGCGATCGCCAAACCCGGGCAAACTGCCTTAGTTCCTGCCCAATATATCGCCCAAGTTCCGGCGAATATCGGCCCGCCGAGAACAACAGAAATCTCGGAAGCGGGGAAAGTTCGGGCGGAAGTTTCTTTCGTAAAAGAAGCAGAAAATGCTAAAAATCTCCGCATCAGAATTATCCGCAACGGTAAAAATTTATTAGAAGAACCAGTGCTGATTCCGACTCGTTCTTTAGTAGATAACCCCGACCAAAGAGCCACCGAAGAAATATCAGAAGGACGTTTTTTATCGCTACGAATCCGTGATTTAGACGGCGACAAGGAACCGGAAGTGCTGGCCGATTTAGTCTCAATCAAAAGCGGCGTCCGCTGCTGCAATTATTCGTTTATTTACCGCTACGACTCGGCAGCTAACAAATACACTCATATTAAGCATTTCTGGGGCAATGTGAGTTACGAAATAGTCGATTTTGGCCAAAATGATATCCCAGAGTTTAAGAGTCAGGACGGCAGATTTTCCGAGGCTTTTACAAATTACGCTGATTCTCGTTTCCCGCTGCAAATTTGGCAGTACCGCCAAGGCCAAATGCAAAATGCTACCAAACAGTATCCGGTGGAAGTATACACGAATTCTGCTGAGCTTTGGCTGGAATCTAACAAGCGTTTGAGTGAAAATGGGGAGGTGAAGGGGGTGTTGGCAGCTTTTATGGCGAACAAGTATGTCATGGGTCAGGAGGCGGAAGGTTGGCAGTTGTTGGAGAGAGTTTATCAAGGGCGCGATCGTACTCAATTCTTTGGGAAGCTGCGGGAGTTTTTGGTGAGCACGGGTTATGCTAGTAAGTAGATTGGGAGGTTTTTAACCGCAGATGAACGTGGATAAACGCTGATAATATCTGTAGGGCGGGTTTGACGAATAATATCTAATTCTTACTCAGAAGATTACTAAACCCGCCCCCCCTACAACAGATAACCCACGTCAAATATTCATCAAATTTATCGTCACATATTAATTTGTTTAAATAAAGTAAATTACTAACAACTTGTGAAAAAATACCAAAAGTTGTTGCTTTTTGAAGCGCCAAGCTAAAATAAATATAAAATATCAGACATTAAATCACTTAAAATGGTATATCCATCTGCACCTTGGAATCTGCAAGGTTATGCTGTTCAGACTTTACAATTGGTAGATGTGGCACGAGTGCGCCCCTTGGTTCCCTCTGAGTTAGAAATTGTCTATTTATTGCCCGGAAAAACCCTAGGCGGCATTTATATATCCTCCTATGGGTTGGGTTCGGTGATGGAGTACAATGAGTTAATTGTAGTTAGCGCGATCGCCAATTATGCCGGAAAATGGGGCGCTTGGATTTCCCACATCTACGTAGACAATCCTAACTCGGTAGCAGGCGGGCGCGAAATTTGGGGACTTCCTAAAGAATTAGCTACATTTAGTTGGGAAGGCAGCGATTCGTTAAAGGCAGCACCGCTAGGCTACCGCGTCACAGTTAGCCAAGAAAACCTTCCACTGTGCAGCCTCAATTACAGCAAGCAAGCTTTAGCTTTACCGCTGCCTGTGAGCGGAAATGTTTTTAGCGCTGACCGCAGCAATTTGCTGTTGTTTAAGGGAGAAGTTAAATCTCGAACCGGCTTGATTAAAGGCGAATTAGAAATACCTGAAGAAAGTCATTTTGCCAATTTAAACTTAGGTCAGCCCTTGCTAACAGTTGCCTGCGAAGATCTGCGTTTAATTGCAGGTGCGCCGCAAATAGTGGGAAACATATCTGCTGAATTCAGTTATTAGCGCTAAAATTTGCGTACATTATAGGAGGAAACTTCAAATGAGCGATATTGGTTTTACCCACATTGCACTTTCAGTTAGCGATGTAGACAAAAGCATCTCATTTTACGCGAAGTACGGGGGCTTCAAAGTGGTTCACCGTCGGGGAGAGCCAATTACATCATTAGATGTTGCTTGGATTTGTGATTTGATTCAACCCTTCGTCATTGTGCTAATTAAAGCACCATTAGTGAATGGCAAACTTTTGCCAGATTCCCATCTCGGTGTCGCCTGCGAAAGTCGTGAAAAAGTCGATCGCCTTTGCAGTGAGGCTGAGTCAGAAGGGCTTTTATTGAACGGCCCTAATGACTCGGAACCTCCAGTCGGTTACTGGGCTTATCTCCGAGACCCGGACGGTCATACGCTGGAAATTGCCTACGGTCAGGAAGTTAGCTCGCTGTTAGAAAAGTTATTAGCGCAGCCAAAGTTATGAGGTCACGCATTAAGTTTTATAGAGAGGCTTTGCAACGCTTGTAAATGACCGCATTACGTTGAAATGCGTCCAGGACTGCGAGATTGAGCAACCCCAGCTAATTTTATCACAAATTAACCGGGGCTGCGGGAATTTATTCGCTGAGTAATTACTAATCTTTTTAAATGCCAGCCCCCGGAGCGGCTTCAGCACCCATTTCTAAAATCGTACCGCGAAGAAAATCAATTTGCTGCTGGAAATCCATGCCCTCAATCTTTCCTAATAAAGCTTTTCCGGCGTCGGGAAGTTGATAGCCTGGAGGCACAGGAATAATAGTTCCTTCGTCCATTCCTACCGCTAGGAAATACCAAAAAGCCAGCTTGGTTTCAGGACTCATCGAGCCGTACATCCGGCTGATTTCAGTATTAGCTTTTGAGGCAATGTCCCGCATTACTTGTAGTTGTTCTTGGTGGGGCAGAGGCTTGACTTGCTCGAACAAACCCTGAGCGATTTCGGAACCGGAAGCACCGGGAGCCGCTGGCGTTATCGACTTGCCCATTTCGGTGTAAACAAACCACAGCAAACCTAATTGGTCGTCTACACTCAACTGCTTAATATCTGCTTTTCCTTGGTCGTAAGCACTGGTAGTAAAGGTCATTCAAGCCTCCAAAATAATATGTATTGCTCAGTTTTCTTATTTGTGAGAAAACTTTTGTTTGCTACTTAAGTTAAAGTACCTAATAAATAGTGATGCTAGAATCTTGCTTAAGACAGAGATGATCCCGGACATAAGTTCGGGGAGTAAATTGACCAAAACTGGGAAAATTTGCAACCAAAGGATGAGGAAAATTTGACAAGATTGTTGTTAGCGGAGCTCATGATTAGCATTGTTTAGCCGATCGACGATCGCCTATAATCGCAACAGACTTGTATTGAGGTGGCTGTTATGTCGATCGCAACTGCAAAACGCTTCACCATAGCGGAATATCACAGCCTGACAGAACTGGGGTTCTTTAGTGAGGACGATCGAGTTGAGTTGATCGAGGGACAACTTGTCAACATGGCTGCTAAAGGTACGGCTCACTCTGTTTGCGAGACACGCTTGGAACGCGAGTTATTTAAGCTGCTGGGAGAAAGGGCGACCCTGCGGGGGCAACAACCGATTATTCTGCCTAATGACAGCGAACCTGAACCCGATCGCGCGATCGTGCAAAATCGCCCTGATGACTATTTATCCTGTCACCCCACTGCTGCGGATATATTGTTACTGATTGAGATTGCGGATTCTTCTTTGAATTACGACAAACAAGTCAAGTTGCCCCTTTATGCTGAAGCGGGTATCTCTGATTATTGGATATTTAATTTATTAGAAATTTGTTTGGAATGTTACAGCGAACCTTATCAGAATTCGCAAGGCCAATTTGGTTATCGCGTCAAGATAATTTTTCTACCTAACGAGACAGTTGCCCTGCCTAATTTTGGGGATTTCTCCCTCGATTTATCTAAAGTATTTCCTCCTAGTTTTCTCGGCGAATAGAATTCGCTACATAAACAAAATCCGCCGCAGTTTACGTGGCAGAATCTAGGGTCGGGCGGACTAAAAAAGCCGGGTTTCATTGCAAAAAAAATAGGCTGGCAAACAGCCAGCCTAGAATCAGGAGAACTTTATTTCAAACTCGTTTAAAATCTAGCTAAACAAACCCGAAATCCCGTTAACTGCTATTGCTCCAGCCAAAGCCGAAACAACCACAGAAGTCAGAGCCGTACCGAACAGCCACCAAGCTGCGGCTGCGGCGGCTTCGCGCGCATCTTCTGCTTGCTGCTTGGCCTTGTTCTTGAGCTGTTTGATGCGTTTTTTGGTTTCATTTTGCAGGCGTTCCGAACGCAATAAAACGCTGTCCCTGGCTCCTTCCATTTGGTCAACAATTCGGTGAGCGTCTGTCTCGGAAATATCGGAACGAGAACTCAGCAGGGCAACTAAAGTACCGCGATCGAACTCACCTAAACGCTCTTTAATCGCGTCAAATCCTGCCTGCGGGTCGTCAAACACTTTACGCAAGTCCCGCTTGATGCCTTCGTAGTTGAGTTCTGGTCGATCGAGCGAATTGAGGTAATCCCGGATTTTCCCAAAAATACCATCCATTGCTGACTGAAACTTGTCCTGAACCATTTGAACTTGTTCGACAATTTGGTTGCGGACAGATTCAATTTGGTCGGCAATTCTGTTAGCTTCCTCTTCCGAGATGTCTTCCCGCTGCGACAGCAATGCTACCAGAGTCGAGCGGTCGAAGTGCTTGAGGCGATCGCCCAGACTTTGCATCCCCATTCCGGGCTCGCTAAAGAGCAACTGCAAATCGCGTTTGATGCTTTCAGGATTGAGTTCTTCCTTGTCCGTATTCCGCAAGTAATTTTCCAAACTGCCTTGGAAATCCCGGACTGTTTTTTGAGCGCGAGATGCCAAGCGACGGGGCGATTTCACGATGCTGCGAATCGAATCTTGCACGCGATCGATCGTCCGATTGATCTGTTCTTCGCTCAAATCTTCCCGCTGCGACAGCAGCTTGACTAAAGTTTCGCGATCGACCTGAGAAAGTCTTTCCCGAAGTGCCAAAGCACCCTCTTTCGGATTTTCAAACAATTTAGTCAAATCCCGATTGATGCCTTCTGGATCGAGTTCTTCCAGGTTTGTATTCCGCAGGTACTCGCCAATTTTTGCAGTAACTTCCTCGTACTGCTCCCTAGCTCTATCTGCGACTATTTGCGGCGCGTGGATAATGTTGTCGCGCACAGATTCGATCCGGTCGATCGCCTGATTGATCTGTTCTTCGCTGAGGTCTTGGCGCTGTGACAGCAACTGCACCAGGGTATCGCGGTCGAATTGAGATAAGCGTTCTCTCAGCGCTTTAAATCCGGCTTCCGGGTCGCTTAACAGCGTTTGAAACTCGCGCTCGATCGCTTCAGGGTTGAGTTCTTCCTTATTAGTATTGCGGAGATAGTCTTCTACCTTTTGTCGCAATTCTTGGGCTTTCGATTTCGCTTGCTCTTGCAATTCTTGAGCTCTAGAAATCACGCGATCGCGGGAACTTTCGAGTCGGCCTATTAACTGATCGGCTTCCTCTGGACTGAAATCTTCCCGCTGACCCAGCAACTGCACCAAAGTATCGCGGTTAAATTGCGACAGGCGATCGCGCAAAGCCTCAAAACCAGCATCCCGGTCTTCCAAAAGCGCTTGGAAATCCCGTTCAATACCTTCAGGATTCAATTCCTCCTTGCCAGTCGATCGCAAATAATTCTCAATCCGGCTGCGTAAATCTTGAGACTGTTCTTCACCAGCAGCATCTCGCACGATTTCCAACACTTCTTGGCGGACACCTTCAAGCTGTTCGGCAATTTCCGTCACCTGTTCAGGAGCAAACCCCTCGCGGCGGCTTAGAATCCCTACAAAATAATCGGGATTAAACATCTCTAACTGGTGCAAAACGGCCCCAGGAGAGGCTTCCGGGTCGTAAATAACATCCCTAAACTCCTGCTTGATTGTCTCGCGGTTGAGATGCCACGGTTGGGCATTCATCAAGTAGTTTTCCACATCAGCCTTAGCTGTATTGAAAGGCAGCGCAGGCACTTTGTCGCCCACCTGAGAAGCAAAAGATTTAGCTTTTTGAGTCCCTTGTGCTGTCAGTTGTTGCAACTGACCAGAGATTTTTTCAACATCCAAATCAGACAAATCCGTCCGCGACAAAACAGTGCCCACAAGAGCTTCCACACCCAACTGCATCGCTCGCTTCATGCCGCTGCTGGATTCCGATTTGTTTTCCCTACTTTCCAGAATTTGAGACAGCTTGGCGTTGAGTTCGTCAGACTTCAGCAAATCGGGAGCCGCAAACTTGAGAAAATCAACCAACTCTAAATTCGGGTCTTTCTGCTCTTGCTGCTTGCCAAATGTTTGCTTCCAAACGCCTTCGAGTTGGTCGGCAACTTGAGTTATTTCCTCTTGAGAAAAGTCTGTGCGACTTTTAACTAAATCCACAAAAGTCTGGCGGTTAACATTCTTCAGAACGTCGCTTCCGGCAAGAGATTTGAGATCTGCATCGCCCAGCAACTTTTCAAATTGACCGCGAATTTCCTTAACATCTAGTTTCGGTAACTGCAAAGAACCCACATAATCTTGCAGTGTTTCGCGAATGCTATCCGGGTCTACCGCCGAGATCAATTCGCGGCGGACAGCGGCCACAGATGCCTCTACAGTATTGACCATTTGGTCGCTAGCCATCTTGCCGCCGATCGCAGCACCTGCAGTACCCATGAGACCTTGAACGCCTGAAAAAGCAGTTTTTATCAAGGAACCGATCATAGAACCGACGGCGCTAGAACCGAGCCATACAAGGGTTAAAAAGTACGCGGCCCAGATGACCACACCAATAATTGCCGCTCCATCTACGCTGGCAATAGAAGTTAGTTTGACTGCCAGAAAACAAGCCAAAAATAAAGCCAGGTTAACTGTGACTAAAATCCAACCCCCGACTAAACCTTCGATTTTCCGAACTTTTTTGCCTAAACTTTCGGATTCATCATCATCGTCATCGTCGGGTAAAGCCTCGTCCCAATTTGAGATTTTGGCGGCGATCGAGAAATTTGTTAACAGGAATTGGAAGCCGAAAGCCATAATGACTCCGGCGATTAAGGCTACGAAAAACTGCGGGCTTAAAAACATCAGCCCTCCGATATCGGGGTGGTCAAATGGCACATCCATTTCTACTGGCATTTGTACTGGCATTTCTACTGGCATTTCTACTGGCATTTGGCCCCTATCGAGTTTTGGAGTGTACAGCGACATTAATAACTCGCTTTGAAACATAATTTACCTCCTTAATTTTTATGCCTAACTCGGCATAGAGAAAATTGCCCCCAATTTTTTATAGGGGTGTTTGTAATCTTTAGATGAGGTTTTGTTTGGGTTCGGCTTTATCTTACGGAAGCCCTTCTTAGTGACATTGGGATGAGTGGTAACTCAGTTCTCTAGTGATCTCATCCTTACTGCTTATTATGGCTCTGGAAGCTAAAAAATAAATCCGTCTAAAGTCAGAAATAACTTTTTAAGGGATTGGTAGCAGCAGAGATCGCATAAAACTGGCAAGTTTGAGGTGGGGGCAATCCCCACCAATTATCAATAGTAGTAAAGTGCGATGTGATGTACTCTACATATCGTAGAGTGCGCTACCTAGTTGAGGATTCCGTTTGATTTTTAGGCTCAAAACGCTCTAGTAATTCC
>NZ_JAUBQR010000111.1:0-21273 GCF_036701385.1 Microcoleus sp. Pol12B4
AACACATGGAAAAGGTAATTTCCCAGTTAGAACCTGTTTAAATTTCTACCTATTCCAACGGGGGTTTTTCCCCTAGCGCTTGGGATTGTGAGGTGCGCTTAGCGCACCTTACTACGTATTTTTTATAACTCTGGCAAAGCCTCTGAACATTAATCATAGATACTGCTGGGCCAGTTATATATTTGCAATACACTTGGATTTGTTTAAGTTTGGGAAGTGTAAATTTATTTATGTTTGTTTAATTTTTAATTAATTAATAAAAATTCTCTATTTTTTCCGTTTTTACTTGACTTTTCCCCTAATATTATTGTATATTATTATATAATGGGGTGTTTGAAGAAATAAAAATTTTCCACATATTTCAATTATAAAACAAGTATACAAGCTAAATTATTAGCCTGTCAACCCGTTTATGAAAACAATTCCTCTGCTCGTCATTAGTTTTTTAGTAGCACTTTTAGTAAGCGCGATCGCCATTATCTCAGTGCAAAACGCCGCCCCAGTATCCTTAAACTTTATCTTTTTTCAATCGATACAACTGCCCGTAGGAGTAGTATTGGCAATGAGCCTGAGTGCAGGACTGATAGGAGGTGCGATACTGCAACCGCTGTGGAACCTTTCAGATTCCCAAAACTCGCGTCCTAAATTTCAGGCAAATCCAGAAGAATCCGACACCATACAATATTAAATAGATTTGATCCCTTAGATGGAATATACGTGACCGTCAATCAGCAACCGAGTAATTCCCTTAGCTCGCAAATAAGGCGCTGCTTTTTGCAGCATACTGCTGTC
The DNA here is from genome assembly GCF_036701385.1 of Microcoleus sp. Pol12B4. Classification (NCBI taxonomy): domain Bacteria; kingdom Bacillati; phylum Cyanobacteriota; class Cyanophyceae; order Oscillatoriales; family Microcoleaceae; genus Microcoleus; species Microcoleus sp. Pol12B4. The sequence goes on from NZ_JAUBQR010000111.1 coordinate 793, forward strand.
AGGAATTTTGAAAACCCTTTGATTGCGAGTAGCAAATCGGCGGGCCACTCGGTGATTGTCAAAAACTGCCAGGGTTTTCTCGCGAATTTCCGCCGCCGGAATTTGACCCAGTTCGCCAAAAGCTTTTAGAGGTCTGGTGATTAACTCCGCTGCCCGATCGACCACCAAATAACAAATTTTGGGCATAGATGCTTCACTTAAAGGCAAAACTTGAATTAGTCCTGTCCCCCGAAGCTCGATCAACTCGCCCGACGATAGTGAACCCAGGAGACTGCCTTCAAACAGAGAGTCTTCATCCTCTACATCTTCGTCGAAGTCGTCATCTAAATCGTCTTCATCATCCTCATCCTCGTCGTCCTCGAAATCCCTAAAGTCTTCACCTGCCAGCAGCTCTTCTGCTGGCAGCATTGCCTTTAGTTCACCAGTCACAACAGCGCGGTGGCTTTGATCTGCAATCTTGGCTGCTTTGGCATCTGGCAAATCAGAAACATCCAAATTCGACTCTCTATTCCCTCGAATTTCGAGTTCTGCAACTGGTTCAGGGACTGATCCAGAACGCTTTCGGATTGTCGGTCTCGAATTTGAGGCTGACGGCAGGACAGGGGCTGACTCAGACAGGGGGACAGCTACAGGAGTGATTGCGGCATCTGCTGACGACTCAGTAGTCGCCTCTGTGGGTTCAGAAACACTGCTGCGATCGGACAAACGCTTTTGTTTTTGCTGGACTAGAAATTCGTATTCCGGCTCCGACAAAGCACCCTGAAGGATGCGCCTCACAGTCGAACTGCTCACTCCGTAGCGCTTTGCCAGAGTGATAGTATTCTCGTTTGACTGTCGGTACAGCCTGATGAGTTCGCGTTTGTCTGAATCGGAGAGTTTTGTAGGCGTCATGCCAAGTTTCCCAGCAAAAAGACGTGAAAAGACGCAGGCTAGCGGTCAGCGAACTGTGATTCTTCGTTTTCGATTTCAAGCTCAGAGATGCCGACAATGGCAAAAAAGCTTTCGCATCCCCATCACTTGCCAAAGCAACCCCAAACTCCAATCGCTACGCTGCGCGACGAGTGCGCCTGCTCTGGCGAGAACGGGTTGAGATGTCATGTTCCAAGATAGCTCCTATTCCGAACAGGATGGCGCTGAAAACAAAAAAGACTTCCAGCAAACTGCCGCTTTGATAACTACCCTCAGCCTGAGTATCGCGCCATTTAAAGTACATATCTGCGATGTAAAGCGAAAAAGTTGCAGCCGCAATCATTCTCCAAGATTGGGAAAAACGTCCTCCCCAAAATGCCAGCAGCAGTGCTGTAGCAATAATCAGCAGAAAAACGTCCCCAACGATGTAAAACAAATTTATTGCGTTTTTGTGAGGCGCCAGTTGCTTGTCAAGTGCCATCACCCATGCCGGAGCTTTGATTTCTGCTGCTGCTTCTTCTTCTTCGACTGCGGATGCAGGATCGGTCGCTGTTGCTCCTTTTGCCTGTATCTTGGACGAATTTTCCAAACCCGGCGCTCTTCCTGTGGCAGCGGTTGCGGGTGCAGAAGTAACTAATTCTTCTTGAGTGGCTGCCGGAGCCATTCCTAGCTGGGCCCTCCAAGAGTCAGGTGCAGCAACCCAGATAGCTACCGCAATCCCGAAGGCTGCAATTCCCGCTAACAAACCCCACTGCCAAATTTCTAGATTCAGTCGCTTGGAAGTCACAGCTACAACCATGCCCCCGATCAGGACTACATAGCTGCCCAGATAAAACGCATCTGCGGGAGACACGTCCGGGTCTAACCCGAAATAGAGTTCCCAAATCCCGAACAGCACGCCGGCTATGAAATAGAACAGCATCCCCAGACCTATGCCCAGCCAGACGTTGCGCCCACTGACCATGTGGGGGCTTTGCCAGTTTCTAAAACAGACTAAAGCCGCCCCGAAATATGCTCCGCATTCAAAAATATAAGTGCCGATCGAGTACCACAGAGGTAAACCCTCTTCTGCAGAGAGGGGGACGCTGAACAGCAAAAAGAACAGCAGCGCCATTACAGCCCAGACAATGCCCGCAATCACTAGGGTCTGAGCTGACAGTAAAGATGAAGATGTAGATGACTTTTCTGAAGTGCTACTCATAGGGATTCCACGAGACCTAACTAGCGGTTGAACGCACCCCATCTCAATCTTTGATTGTAGATGAGGATTCTTTCGCCAAAAAAACTTAAAAAACCTTGCTCTGACGCTTCCGGAATAACTGGCGTCCTCAGTGTGTAGTCGGGACTTGGACCCTCGTACACTCTAGAAAGACTAAGCAAGAATAATATCTATTTACTAATTCAATAAATTAGTCGTTAGTCGATCTTGTACCCGGAAATATAATGATAGAAATACGGTAGATGTCTCCACCCTTAAGGTTTTTACAGTACCCAATCTATCTCTGAAATTCTAACCTCAAAGGTTGAGGTATCGGTTTTTTTGCTTTCACACTCCCCCACTCACTCATATCAATAATTCGGGGTGGGGACTGCAATCGAAACTTAGTTGAATTGCCAGACCATAGGTGGCATCCAAACCGAATCAACAATTTGGTTGGTCAATACAAGTTGGCAACCCAACCTGTATATCCCCTACCCCCTACAGTGCAATTATCTCAGTCCAATTGTCTGAGCAATTGTCAAAGATTTTCTATCCTGTGATCCACAATTTGTTGAGGGCTGATTGTTTCAGCCAATCTAGAAACTGAGTCCGATCCGGGGCTGGCATATCTTGCAGCACATCGCTGACTCCCTCAGCGAAGTCCGTATTGCCAAAATATGATTTCCCCAAACGGTGGAGTTCTTGCAATAAAGTTTTGAGATGTTGCTCTTGCCAAGCAGGCACCTTGTGATTTTGCAAGGGACTAACGGTTAGCCAATTTTTGATCGCATCAGGGGAGTCTGCCTGGGGGAAGTTTCCCTGCTGAAATACCTTGGCGATATCTTTCTGAAACGATGTGGCTTGCCTTGCGCCTAAGAGGTCTTCTACATCGAAGTAAACAGCTTGGAGAAGCAGCAGACAACCCTGCGCGAACAGCGGTGCTTTGGCTGCTTCATTACCTGCCGGTTCTTCACCGGCAAGCTGATCTAAACGGACTTTTCCCCAGACGCTATATCGATCCGGCTCTTCTAGCAGAACACAGGCTTTGCCTCGGTTGTCGGTTAAGTCCCGCCACAGGGCTCTGGCGTCTTCTGCTTGCTTGCCGTTGAAGGCGCTGATTAGGCGAAAAGTCTGCCCCTGATAATTGAGAATGGGAATTTGTTGATCCCGTTTTGGGTGTTGAAAATTGGTTATTTCAACATCCTGCCGTTTCAGAATAAACATGACACTGCGATTTGACTCCTGTCATGGCCGAGGTGCTGTGCTTTTGACACTCCCCATGCCTTTAGGCGAGGGGATTCTTGATTCAGCGAGTCCACTTAAATTAGCAGGATTGCTCCTGATCACCCAGAGATGGTTCTCTCCTCAAGCGTTCCGATACTTTTTTGCTAACCAATGCTAACAAGTATCTAAGCTGAGATTGTCTCTCAACCTTGGCGTATCAATCAATGCACGAAGGAAAATCCCCCGCCCACAATTTACAACTGCTGTACTGGCAACGCTTGATTTTCGCGCTCGTGCCGAGCGGTCGATTGACTGTTTTGCTTTGATGCCGTAGAGGAAGCTTATATAGAGGCTCCGTACCATCAGGGATTTTCACCTGAGTCTTTCAATCTAGTTCTACCACATTTTTATTAAATATCAAGTCGAGCAGAATGTTAGAAAACATAACTCAACATCAGCCAATTAGTCATTCTGTCTCAACTCATACCTATGATTAGGGGATGATCTCTGGTTTTTCGCTAAGGCGTTCAGCGTTTTAGGCTTTGTCACTAGGGGATGTTAACATAACCAATAGAAATCTGGAAAAAAGCACCTGTGACTCTTGTCCAGTCTGAGCTGGGTCTTAATTTGGGGAGATATCCGATCGACCAAATATTTGGGTTTTACCTCGACCTCTAAATACTTTACCCGATTTCTCGTCCTACCTAGTTTTGATTGTAAATTTACAATTGTGCTGTTTGCAGGTGAGTCCCTCCAATTTTTGTCAGATACAGTCTTGGAGGCACAGAAACTCTCATAACCTTGGTTTTTTTCCCGAACCATCCCGCTGCACGCCAGATTTTTGTACATCAAACCGGTTTCTGCGTAAGTAATCACATAATTTACTTGCTCGATCGCACACTGCACCTATACAATAATGTTGTTAGGAATTTTTGAGTTGGGTGCGTAACTCAGTTGGATAGAGTAGCTGCCTTCTAAGCAGCGAGCCGCAGGTTCAAGTCCTGCCGTACCCGTTACACAAAATTAATGAGATCAAGGGTTTCAGCACTTTTACACCGCCAAGGAAAGAGCGGCTGATATCTTATGTGCTGGGGATTTGTTTCCGATGCCTGAATCCGAAACAAATCCTTAAAAAAGCCCCGCCTGCCAAACTGGGCGGATCTTCCTGCTTCAGGGCGATCGACACTGGTACCCTTCTGAGTACATTCTTGATACAGCCGATGTGATATCATAAAAAGTCTATTGTGTCAATAGTCTATATCCTGTGATGTTCAAACAGCACCAGCAGCAGGTTGTGGGCCGAGTAGCCCTCAGGGGTTATCCTTAGTAATCAGGCTAGTTTCCGATAGGTTTGGATATGTTCCCAACAACTCTATTTCATATTCCCCAAAATTTAATGCTATTACTCGACCGCAGCGCGATCGACAGATTAAAGCCCTTATTGGCGCAAGCAACCGGAATGTCTATAGTTGCATCGGAAAATACGGCAACAATTGCGCTCGTATTGGTTGCTCTGGGAATTCTGGGTTGGGGATTTTATCGCGCCAGACCTTTTGGCAAACTGGGAATTTTGGCTTGGTTGCAGTCTGTTGCGCTGATGAGTCCCTGGCTGCTGTTCTTTGGTTTGTTCGCCGCCGGAATTTACCTCAATCTAGTTGCGGTATTGTTGCTGCTCGTGGTCTCCACGGGATTGTACATTTATCTGGGCCGGCAATTGCGTAAGGCTGCATCCGATAGAGTTCTCCCGCGCTCGGATGCTGCTGAGGTAAAGTCCCAAAGCGATGCTTTCTCGGCCCCTGACTCGCAGCCGACACCTGCCAAAGAAACCATTAAGATCGTCACCTCGTCGCCTGCGAATAATGAATCAGAAATAATTCCCGTTCCAGTTGAAGACCTCAAGGTAATTAAAGGCATTTTTGGCATTGATACTTTCTTTGCCACAGAAACGATTCCCTATCAAGATGGGGTAATCTTGAAAGGCAATCTCCGAGGAGACCCCGAACAAGTACACTCACGTTTGACGGCAAGTTTGGCAGAAAAATTAAACGATCGCTACCGTCTATTTTTAGTAGAAAATCAGGACGAGAAGCCCGTAGTTATTATCTTGCCGAGCACCAACGACCCGCAGCCAACAACCGTGTCTCAAAAAATCCTAGCAGTCGTGCTGCTGCTGGCAACAATTGCTACTAGCTTAGAGACAGGCGGTTTGCTGCTAGGTTTCGATTTCTTTAACTCGCCGGCTAGATATCTAGAAGTTCTGCCAATTGCAGCCGGAATTTGGGCGGTTTTAGGCTCTGGGGAAATTGCTCGCCGAGTGCTGGCAAATCGGTACAAGGTTGGCTTGAGTTGGCCGTTTTTTATACCAACTTTGCAGATAGGTTGTTTTGGAGCGATCGATCGTTTTGAGTCGCTGCTGCCTAACCGTAAAGTTTTGTTTGACATCGCTTTTGCCGGGTCAGCCGCTGGGGGAATAGTTTCTCTGCTAATGCTGGTAACGGGTCTGCTGCTGTCTCACCCCGGCAGTTTGTTTCAAATTCCCGCAGAATTTTTTAAGGGATCGGTTTTGGTGGGAACTGTGGCAAAAGTGGTTTTGGGTTCGAGGTTGCAGCAGCAGATTGTTGACGTTCACCCGCTGGTAGTTATCGGTTGGTTGGGCTTGGTAATAACGGCAATTAATTTAATGCCGGCGGGACAGTTGGACGGGGGTAGAATTGTGCAAGCCATCTACGGTCGGAAAATAGCAAGCCGGGCTACTTTGGCGACGTTTGTGGTGCTGGCGATCGCTTCTTTAGTGAATCCTTTAGCTCTGTATTGGGCGATCGTGATTCTGATTTTACAGCGGAATCTGGAACGGCCAAGCCTCAACGAGCTGACTGAGCCTGACGACGCTCGCGCGGCTTTGGGTTTGCTAGCTTTGTTCTTGATGATTGCTGTCCTGTTGCCGTTGACTCCGGCTTTGGCGGGCCGTCTGGGCATCGGGAACTAACAGTAGTCTGGCATCTTTGGTAATAGACTCTTGGGTTGCGGTAAATTAGTGGAATCTAGGAATTGACCGATCAAACTGGGGAACTGAAGGGCGATCGGGTTCCTAACTACTAATTTCCAATTAAGACCCCCGCCCAGGGCAATTTATCTACTACCAAAAGTTGATTTTTTTATAACCCAAAATTTGTTTAAACTTGATCGATTAAGTTTAAATAACTTATCTGAGCCTATAGGATAAAGTCATGGCTAATCAACTTCCTCCTGTATTGGTAACTTTTGATGCAGATGTTTTAATGACTGGCAGAACCCAAGTGTGGCAAGAATATGCCAAGGTGGGAACTTGCTATATCCCGGAAGTAGTGTACGACGAAATAGATCGTCTGACAGGGCAAGCGGTGGAAAAAGAGCAAGAGCAAGTAGCTAGAGAGTTTATGCGATTTTTTGCCGACAGTGGCTGGATTGCAACTGACGCTCAGGAAACACACCGAGCTCTCGAACCTTCGATCAAAAATCAAAGCAAGCCAGCAATGCTGGTAGTGGCGACGGCTCAGTGCGTTTACGGTTTGGCGACCGAACACCCGGAGGCATTGGTGATTTTTGTGTCCAACAGCCAGCCTCTGCTGAAGCGGCTGGCTTCTGTAGGCGCTACGAATCTCTGCGGGATTACCGGGGCGATGCTGTTAAATTGGGCGAGGAAAGGGGAACGCCCGGCGGCTGCGACTCAGCAATTGCAAAGTTTGATGCGTACCCTCGCCGAACGCAAATCGACTCAGCGCTCTAACAACAGAATTCAGGATGCTGCTGTTGGCCAAACGGCGGCTTCTGCTAACAAGTTAATGGGAACCCGCGGCGCTTCTGAATTGAAGTCGGCCAGCAGTTTTACTAAAACTAATAAAACGGGTTTGACTGAGAAGCGCAGTGCGAGTTCGCGCCCCAAAACGCCGCGGCGCAGTCGCGAGGAGTCGAGAGATTACGAGCCGGCTGTATATCGCATTAAACATATTACACCTCCGAAAAAAAGGGGCAACGGTTTTCTATCTAGTGCGTTCAATTTTTTGGGAGCGTTATTTTTCTTGACGGTAGCGGTGGGTATTTTGTGGCGAGTGTTCGATGTTAGGGGTTTTAGAAAGACTTTTGTGCCGGCTCTACCCCAACCTGTGCAACAATTTGTTAAGTCTATCGACCCTAAAAAATAATCTGGTTTTCTGAAAATTTCACCTTCAGATACGGCTGACTTGTGCCTTCGGTCATCGTTAATCTTGCACCTTGGGAAACTGGGATAGCACGCTTGGTTCACAAATTAGTTCCCTCCCCTAAATATAGCGGTAAGCTGTTCGTGGGCTACCCTACGATTAGATTTGCTGCCCTTAGCCCGCGGGGAATTTTCAACTGCTAGTATCACAACAGAAGATGAACGCTTGACTTTAGTGCACTAAAAATCCATCGCCATGCTGAACGGGAACGAAATAATTAGTGGATTAGCACTGGCTTTTGCGGGTTTTGCTTATGCTTTAGTATTTTTTGTTCTTCTTCCCTTCAGACAGTACGATTATGCAGCACCACTTGGGGCAATAGCAATGGCGATCGCCCTTACTATTGCAATGAATGGGCTACTATCTGCATCGTTGCTAACTGGGCGGATTTGGGTGGCTGCATTATTTGGTTTTCAGGTAGTCCTCATGTTTTTTGGTAACGTGTTTCTGGAAGATGGGCTGTACCTGCCAAATTTGTTGTTTTTTGGAACTATGATCGTAGGATATACGAGCGTTTATACCAGTTTTTCACAACAAAAAACACTGGTAATTGTGGGTTTATGTACAGCGTTTTTCCTAGCTTCAATGTACTTTTCTTTGATTGGTGGCTATGTGCTCAAAGGCAAAAATCCCTTTCAGGGTTCTTCTACCCAGATGCTGCCGCTGTTGAATCAAAGGGTAGAAATTATCACCGACAATCCCAAACAATTGTATTTGAATGGCAAAACTGGCGAGCTCACGCATATTGACCGTTATGAGGTGACAGTGAAACTATATTCTGAAGGAGACGAGAGATTGATGTGGCCCTATGTCAAGGTTTGGTGGCAGAATATCAAGGCTGCTAGCGAACAGAAATCGCAGTAATTTATATCGTTTCCGGTTGCATCGAAATAATAAAATCGAGTCAACACTTAACACTCAACCATTCAGTTTTTCGACCCGCCCGTCAACAGTCACCAGTCAACAGTCAACAATCATGATGAGTGCAACCGGAATTGATATCATTCACTCTTTAAAGCTGGTGCTGTTCTTTCTACAGGTCGAATAATGACCGGTTTATTAGTAGATTGTTGCTGAAAAAGTGCCTTGAGTGCCAATTCAAGATTTTCTGCCATGACGATGCGGTTTTCGTAGGCAGCAATAACTCTGATTAAAGTTGGCAAACTATTGCGTTCGGCTTCTAAGTAAAGAGGTTCCACATACAGTAAAGATTGTTCTATGGGAATTACTAATAAGTTTCCTTGAAGTGCTTTGGAACCCTGGCGATTCCAGAGAGATATTTGTTCGGAAATAACTGGATCTTGGTTAATTAAAGCTTCTATTTGTTCCGGGCCGTAAACTAATCGCTGTTTGGGGAACAGATACAGCAGCAATTTTCCGTACTCGCTACCATCCGATCGCCCTGCAATCCAAGCAATTAAATTGTTACGACTTACTGGTGTAAATGGAAGCAGCAAAATAAATTCTTCTGCTTTTTCAGTTGGCAGCTTCATAATCAAATAATACGGTGCTACGGGCTGCTGTTCGCTGCCATAAATTTCATTGGGAACTCGCCACAAATCCTCCCGATTGTAAAATACTTGCGGGTCTTCCATATGATAAGTTAGCAAGCGTTCTGATTGAATGCTCAACAAATCCACTGGATATCTGATATGTTTGCGGAGAGCCAGAGGCATTTTGTCAAGGGGTTTGAAGAGTCCGGGAAAAATAGCCATCCAACTGTTAATAATCGGATCGGAGGGATAGGCAACGTAGAAGTCAACAGACCCGTTGTAGGCATCAATCACTACTTTGACGGAGTTGCGGATGTAGTTAAACTCATGATTGCCGGGGTCAGAATACGGATAGCGATCGCTCGCTGTATAGGCATCGATAATCCAGTAAAGATAGTTGGGAGATTTATCAGTGGCCGAGGGTGAAGGTTTAATCTCGTTGCCATTTTCATCTTTTTCTTTTTCTATATCCTCATTGCTAAGATTGGCGTTTGCTACTACTAAATACGGGTCAGAATCGTAGTGCAAAAAAGGAGCGATCGCCCGGACTCTTTTATTAATATTTCGGCGGTACAGCAATTTAGTTTCTGGCGTAAAATTGCGCGTCAGCGCCATTTGCCAATTTTTGAGATAATTAGCAAACAGCCAGCGCCGCCACATAGAACCGATCGCAATTCCGCCCCTACCCCTGTAAGTATTGTAAACATTGTCTTCGCCGCTGGGATAGTCAAATTCTTCGACTTTTGTGGGCGCCATCGCGTCTGTATCGGTGATTTCGCCGTAGTAAATTCGCGGGTAGCCGATCGGAATACTGGCCCGAATTTGATCGCTAGTTACTTCCAAAGCAGTCTCTCCCTTCTGGGCTGCAACTCCAATATCTTTAACAAAATAATCTGGCAAACCGCCGACACCGACTGTATTTACCGGAGAAAGAGTAAAGCCGTAACCGTGAGTGTAAACCAGGTGCTTGTTCACCCAAGTTTGAGCTTCGGGGGCAACTGCTGTGTAATCTAATTCCCGCGCTGCCAGAAACACTTGTTGGCTTTCAGAATCTCCTTTTTTTGCTTTTTCATTTTTGATTGTGTAGCGCTCGATATCGGCATCAGGAAATGTATAATAGGGTCTGATTTGCTGTAACTGTCGGTTGGTTTGTAGCAGTGGCCGCTTGTCCCACAGCCGGATGTTGCTAATAGTAAGTTTATTTTTTTCTAAGTCCGCATAAGTAAGTTTTCCTGCGGGATCAAAAGTTTTTATTTCTATATTGTTGAGGTCAAAGCCTTCTTGACTAAAGGCAATACTGCGCTGAATGTATGGCTTTTCCTGTGCTAATTCGTTGGGTTTAACTAGGAGCTGCTGCACAATAGTTGGCAGCAGCCAAGTTCCCAAAAAACTTAAAGTTAGCCACGCTAAAATAATCTTTTTTATGAGTTCATTTTTTATTTTGAAGGGGTAAACCTGGCACAGCATCAAAAGTGCGATCGCCCCCGCCAAAATACTCAAAAATCCATAGCTGGGCAGTCGCACCGTCACATCAGCATAATTCGCCCCGTAAGTAACGTCTCCCCGCGCATACAGCAAGGCGTAGCGCCCCAGCCAGTAGCGGAATGCAACGGCTAGCATTAAAGCTGCACCCAACCCGTACAAGTGTCGCTGCTGCGATCGAGAACACCCCAAAAATCTCCCTAGACTCAGGCTATTTCCCGACAGCAAATATGTTAAAGCACAAGATACTAAACTGTACAAAAATACAACTGTCAGCCACAAGCCTAGCAACTCTAAGATTGGCAAAATAAATACATAAAAGCTAATATTTTGATTAAAAAGAGGGTCGGTTGTGCTAAAATTAGTAGGGTTAAAATATTGCAAAACATTTGTCCAGCGACTGGTGGCAATAAGTCCGATCGCCAAACTGAGAAAAAAGGCGATCGCCTGCAGCCAAAAATCAGGCTTAATTGCCACAGCTAACATTGCCCCCAGCAGCAAGCCCAACTGCCACCAGTGAGAAAATAGCTGCACCGCTATTTGCTGGATTGACTCAATTCCCAACTGCACGGGCGGTGTAGGCAAATTGCCAGCTATACCGAAATAGGTGAGGCTGTTTGCAGCTAACAGGCCGCAGTGAATTACTATAAAAGTTGCGATCAAAGTCAATCCGAATACCGTCAACAGCAGCCAGGAAAAGGTAATTTGGGATTTAGCAACAGGTGTTTCGTAATTCTTCCCCGTTTTGTTCGCCCTCAGTGAAGCAAATAGCGCCCCCGCAACCGGCGATTTCATTTCTTCTGCGGGATGTTGCAGGCGGCGGGCTAAAGCCAAATTTCCTAGCAAGAAGACAGAAGAAACAGCAATTGCGATCGCCCCCAGCAACCCTTGAGTTTTCAGCTTTAACAGAAAAACCTGAAGATATCCAACTTCCTGAAACCAGAGAATTTCTGCTGCTATGCAGGAGGCAAATTCAACAACCACCCACAACCCTACAATCGATAAAATTAATTGATAAATTCGCCTTCTTAAAGTCATAACAATGAGCTAGAAGTAGGGACAGTGCATTGCCCATATCTTTCAACTTAACCCAAAATCTCACTCTTAGAGGTAAGTCCAAGGCTAATAGATCAAGTCCTCGGAATGAAGAGTAATTAACTAATAACTTCTTCAATTTTATGCAATAGGACTTGAGCTTTGAGCCAGCGATGGAAACCCTGTCTGACTGATAGTTGAGTGCTAAGTTGATAGCAATGGACAAATGCCTAAGTCCCTACACATATAACGTCCAATTAACCGAATGTGAATCAAAAATTGAATCGACAAAACTTCAGCTAGCTATACTGCTGATTGACATCCACATCCAAATTAAACAGTGTTTGCAAAGTTTGCATCGCTTGTCGTCGCGCCTCAATATCCTGCTGAGCGCGTAACTGTACCATCGGATCGTGCAAAATCTTATTCACAATCCCCCTGGTTAAAGATTCAATCACGTCTTGATGTTTCTCCGAAAATTCCGAACCCAGACGCGATAAAGCTTTTTCTAACTCTTGTTCCCGAATCAATTCTATCTTATCCCGCAAACAGCTAATAGTAGGAACCGTTTCCAGACTGCGCCACCAGAGATCGAAAGCCTCTACTTCCTGTTCCAGCAAGCCCTGAGCTTCCATTGCCATTTTGCGGCGGCTTTCGTGATTTTGAGCTACCACTGCTTTCAAGTCGTCCACATTAAACGATCGCACATTAGCGAGTTCATTCGCATCTGAGTCAATGTTGCGTGGCACAGAAATATCCACCAACATCAAAGGGCGATTCGGGTCTAAAACCGATTCCAATTTAGCTTTATTTAACAGTGGCTCGGTAGCTGCGGTACTGGTAAAAACCAAGTCAGAACTGGCAATTATCTGCATCATTTCCGAGAGCTGATACAGGTGCAATTCAGCATCTTTAAACTGACCTGCCAACTCCAGGGCGCCCCGCACAGAGCGATTGACGATCGAAATATGGCTAGCTCCTTTTGAGAGCAAATGCTGTACCAAAAGTCGCGACATTTTGCCAGCACCGATAATCGCAATTTTGCTGCTTGCTAAATGCTGACCCTTCATTTGAGCCAATTCAGCAGCCGCCGAACTGATAGAAACTGCACCGGTACCGATGCTAGTTTCCGTGCGAACTCGCTTCCCTGCTGTGAGAGCTTGCTTGAACAAGCGCTCTAAAATTCTGCCTACACCTTTGTACTGCTGGGCGAGTTTGTGAGTTTGTTTCACCTGAGCCAAAATTTGCCCTTCTCCGAGCACCAAACTGTCGAGACCAGAAGCCACTCGCATCAAGTGCATCACCGCATCTTCGTGCAGCAAAATAAACAGGTGAGGACGCAAAGACTGCAAAGGAACTTTACTGCATTCTGAAAGGAACTGAATAACCTCTCGTACACCAGGCTCCGACTCGCTGGTAACAATATAAATCTCTAAGCGGTTGCAAGTGCTGAGGATGGCAACCTCTTGAATGTGCGGGTAGCCGCGCAATTGGGCGATCGCTGCTTCAACTTTCTGTTCTGGAATGCTTAGTTTTTCGCGAACTTCTACCGGCGCTGTTTTGTGGCTGAGACCTACGACTGCAATATTCATATCTGTGATTTGTCACTATTTCTTTCTTAGTTGTTAACAGTCACCTGTTATTAGTTCTTAGTTTATCGCTAATTGCTAATCATCGGTGACTGTTAACCGTTAACTGTTAATTGTTAACATTTAACTGTTAACCACTAACTAATCACTAATTCAATTGCAAAGATTTCGGCTGGTCAAACATATGGATTGTATCCACAAACCGAGCAGTTTTCGACTGAGAAGAAATTACCAAACTTTCTGTGCGAGCGCCACCGCCAAAGAAGCGAACTCCATCCATTAGCGTTCCGGGAGTAATCCCGCAAGCTGCAAACAGAACTGTTTCTCCAGATGCCAACTCTTCAGCATTGTAAATCTTGTCTGGGTCTGTGATGCCCATCTCTTTAAGTCGAGCTATATTGCTCTCTTTGCTTTCACCGATCAAACCAGTTTTTACAACTGCCGGATCGTAAATTAACTGCCCTTGGAAGTGACCGCCCAAGCAGCGCATTGCTGCTGCGGAAATCACACCTTCCGGTGCTGCGCCAATACCCATAAGTGCGTGGATGTTGGAACCAGAAAACGCGCAAGAAATCGCTGCCGAAACGTCGCCGTCGCTGATCAGCCGAACTCTTGCACCCGCTTGCCGAATTTCATTAATTAAATCTTTGTGTCGGGGGCGATCCATGACCACCACCACCAAATCTTCAATACTGCGGCCGAGACAATCAGAGATAATTTTGAGGTTTTGAGTCGGCGTTTTGCGAATATCTACATGATTCTTAGCAGCCGCAGGAGCAGCCAATTTGTTCATGTAGAAATCCGGTGCCGCAAACAAACCACCTTTTTCAGAGATTGCCAAAACTGCCATCGAACCGTTTTGACCGTAAGCGACCAGGTTAGTACCTTCGCAGGGGTCAACAGCGATGTCAATTTCGATCAATTCATCTATGTTGCAGACATCTTTGGCATCTTCGCGGGTACAAATACCTACTTGTTCACCGATGTAAAGCATTGGTGCGTCATCGCGCTCGCCTTCCCCGATCACGATGCGGCCGCGCATATGAATTTTGTTCATGCGCTCCCGCATGGCTTCTACAGCCACTCTGTCGGCTTCATCTTTCTCGCCTTTGCCCATCAAGCGAGCGGAGGCGATGGCTGCCTGCTCAACTACTTCGATAATCTCTAAACCGATTACATTGTCCACGAACTAGATCCTCCCAACTGCTGATGCGTGCCTTGTGCTCTTTTGCACTCCCAGCCATCAAGTTTATCAGAGGCGGGGATCTCTGCGAGCGCAAGCACTTGCTTAGTTTGTGTTAACTTTTGCTTCTTTGAGACTGGGACTGGAAAATCTGATCCCAACAAGCTCAAAGATCGATCGCCCCAATACTTCACTCTTGCTTGGAGGATCGCACGCTAGCCCCGTCTGAACCCTAAATCCCGGACTCCAGAGGTTCCGGGGCAGCGAGCGGTTATTTCAGGCAACTTGTCATCCCGAATGCCGTTAAAGGTTTTATGATTAGTTTGCGATCGCACGATTTCTCAGAAACCCGGTTGCTAAGCGGATTTATCGTTACTAAACCCAATATTTTGGTACAAACCGGGTTTCTGAGGGTAAGTCCTAATGATGACGAATCAAATGGACAGCAGCCAATCGGGACGCACTAGACTTTATAAGCAGGAAGCAATAAAAAATGATGATGAAAGCCCAAGATATTATGACCACAGAAGTTGTTACCATTCGCGGTTCAGCAACTGTAGCTGAAGCAGTGGCGATGATGAATGATTTGTGTTTGCGCGCTTTAATTGTGGAACGTCGCCACGAACAAGACGCATACGGCATTGTCACGGAAACGGATATTGTCTATAAAGTAGCAGCCTACGGAGTAGACCCGAAAAAAGTCCGCGTCTTCGAGATTATGACCAAACCGTGCATTACGGTGAATCCTGACTTGGGCGTGGAATATGTGGCTAGATTGTTCGCGAATAGCCGCATCCGTAGGGCGCCGGTGATTAAGGACGAGCTAGTGGGCATTATTTCGGTCACGGATATCTTGACAAAAAGCGATTTTCTTGAAAAGCCGAAGAGTATTTTATTTGACGAACAAATCGAACAGGCGATCGCAGATGCCAGAACTATCTGTGCCGAGAAAGGCGCTACTTCTAGAGAGTGCGCGGTAGCGTGGGATATTGTGGAGGAAATGCAGGCTGAGGCTTCTCACCAGCGATCGATGAAGCTTGAAAAAACGGCTTTTGACCAGTATTGCGAGGAAAATCCCGAGGCGGCTGAAGCCCGGATGTACGACAGTTAATTTAGTCCTTAATCATTAGTTATTAGTTATCAACTCTTATTTATGAATTGATAACTAACAACTAATGATCGGAAACAGCTTTTTTTATGCGAGCCTCACGAAAAATAAAAATCTTAAGTGTTTGGCCCCGTCATACAAAACACGTTCAGCTTATTCCCATCAAGATCGCGAAAATATCCCGCATGAAACCCCGGCAACACGCCTCTTGGCCCCGCCGCTCCTTCATCCTTAGCCCCAAGATCGATCGCTTTGTTATAAACTAAGTTGACTTTTTCGGGACTGTCAACTTGAAGAGCTACCATTACTCCATTGCCAACAGTTGCTGTGTTACCATCAAATGGTTTTGTAATAGCAAGTGCTGGTTGATCCAGAGAAACGGCCCATGCGATAAATCCGTCGAATTCCATGAATCGTCGAGCGCCAATTTCAGCAAGCAAAGCATCATAAAACTTTGCAGCACTTTCAATATCGTTGGTACCAAGTGTAACGTATCCGATCATATTTTTTGTGTTCTCACTGATGTTAAGATTAAAAAAACGTTTGAGCAAATAACAACTGAGTTAAACTGAGCCTTAGAAAACGCAAGCTACAACTCAAACATCATTTTAGATCATAACTCAAACTATCTCGGTTTTGTCCGCTCCAATGATTTATTGCCGATCGCTAATACATTCGGGAGTGTCTCTACTTGGACTGTTGACGATCGCACTTACCGCCTTTGCTTTCATCGCTTCGGAAGCATAGGGCTTTAACAGGGGCAAAACTTCCTGAGCATTTTTAACAGCAGGATCTAGCCACTGTTCCCAATCGCTGTCGGGGAGAATCACTGGCATTCGATCGTGCAGCGGCTGCACAGTTTCGTTAGCAGCGGTAGTAATTATAGTGCAAGATACAATGTTTTCTTTTTCTGGGGATTCCCAATTTTCCCACAAACCCGCAAAAGCAAAAGGTTCGCCGTCTGCCTTTTGAAAATAGTAAGGGTGTTTGTTTTTTCCCTGTTGTTGCCATTCGTAAAAGCCATCAGCGACTATCAAACATCGCCTGTGCTTGATGGCGCTGCGAAAAGCAGGTTTTTCGGATACTGTTTCCGATCGCGCATTGATCATCTTGCTGCCCATTTTCATGTCTTTTGCCCAACTGGGAATCAAACCCCAGCGCATAAATTGAAACTGTCGCTGCATTTGCTTTTGAGAAACTGTTACTGTGGCAACTGATTGAGTTGGGGCGATATTGTATCGCGGTTTGATGTCGGGAACTTCCGACAGTTTGAAGAATTCGGCGATGATTTGACCTGAAATAGTTAAAGTGAATCTTCCGCACATAATTTATAGTTGGTATTAACGCGGTTTTTTCTTATTCCGGCAGTCCAGTTTTGGTCTGGTTATCGACAGTCCGGCAGGGGTTTAAACCCCTGCCTCAAAGATCAAGTCGGTTTTAACCGACTGGAAATACGATCTCAATATCTATCTACTTTAGCCCTCTTTTAGAGGACTTTAGCTATGAGACAGGGGTTTTCAACCCCTGTCAGATTGTCGGACTAAATGGATTTCTACGAGACATTTTCGATTTATTGTTGGGTGGGGGCGGGTTTTTGAGATGATTGGTTTTAGGTAATTACTGTTAGTAAAACGTCCCCCTACGAGACTTTGGTAAATTGTGGAACATTGGCAGACAACCATTCGACGCGCAACTTTTCAATAGCTAATTCTTTAAATTTAGCTTCTACTTCAATCCAAGGAGCTTGATAATAGCAATTAGGCATTTCTGTAATTAAGTCGCTGTGGCGCGGATCGGTAAAAAACTCTTTTCCATTCGATATGTGTACTAATTGCCATTCAGGAACAGACCAAGTTGTGCGGGCTGCTGCGAGCATTTCGGCAACGCTGGGATCGTCGTAAGTTTCTAAATGTTCGTGAATGACGTGGTGGTGGGCGTCAAAAACCATTGGTACGCCGGTATGGAGACAAACTTCTAAAATTTCTGAGGAACTGTAAGCGTATTCGTCATTTTCAAAGGTTAAGCGCGATCGAATTGATTCGGGTAAATCGCGGATGACTGATTTGAGCTGCGAAGTGCGATCGCTCTTGCCGCCGTGAATGTTCATAAGTGCCTGGGGCGATCGGGGCTGCCCCAACATATCTAAAATTAAAGCATGAGTGGCGAGAATTTTAATGCTGTTTTCAACCACAGAAAGCTTGTCGGAACTGAGCACGACAAATTGATCGGGATGAAGTACCAAGCGGATGCCCAAAGAGAGGGCGCGATCGCCGGTGTTCCGCAATTCCTCAGTCATGGAGTGTAGCACTGCTTCTCCCAAATCTGTATCTGCAAAAGGGAACAGTGCAGAAGTCATGCGGTAGAGCTTAATTTGATTAACGGCACAGAAGTCGATCGCTTTGTCAAGGCGTTTTAAGTTGTCTGCATAAAGTTCGCGCAATACTTTTTCTTGTTCAGTTTCCGAAAGCTGTAAAAGCCGCTTCCGGGTGACAGTGCGAAAGCGCACTGCATCGGATGTTGTAATACAGACTAATCCCAATTCCGGCAATTTTTCCTGTTCCACTATTTGGTTAATCCTGCTCATTTAGCAATAATCCCTAACTTTAATTTTATGTTAAACAGGTTTTTCGTAAGGACTTGAGTTTTTAGTCTTGAAGTTTTTAGGTACTACTGAAGCTGCCTAAAGAGCCCGGCAGAGATTGAAATCGCTGGCGGAATCGGGAAGTGCAAGGTGTAATTAGTACAAACCGGATTTTTATCAAACATCTAATGAACCGCGTCGCAGATAGCATATCGATGACAATTTAATCGATATAACTATTGCTGTTCTTCGCGAGAATCAGCCTCTTCGTGGGGGCGCGCGGTAGCCGCAGGATTTTCCATCGCTTCGTTATGGAACGGATAACCGGATGTTTCTTGATTTACCGGGTCAGCGGGTTGGTCGTCAGGGGATGTTATTTGACCGTTAGTGTTGGTATTAGGTTTTGTGGAAGAACCTTTATGGCTGGCGTGACCGCTACTCATATTTTTTTCCTCAATTAGGTTGATCGAACAATTTCTAGCTTAGACTTAGCTGCTGCGGGCGATCGCCTATCTTAAGTCAGAGATGTTGCTTAACAGTTGAGGATGCTATGGCACTCCTCGCATCAATTGTGAAATCTTTCTCTTATCTTATCAACATTCGCGTCAATAGCGTTTTGGCGGTTTGTTGAAAAAAAAGCTTGTTTCGCGTTTCCCGAAAGGATTGCTATATCTCCTAATTTTTCCTATTTCTCCTTTTCAATCAACTCCGCAAACGCCCTGACCTGAGAATGCTAATAATCAACCAAAAACCCAAAAAACTCGCCGCCCCAAACAAACCAGTGCTCAGAAAAGATAGCTGAGAAGTTTGCGCGTTAGAAGAAATAATTGCAGCCCCTATAATCAGCGAACCCACGACAATACTAAAAGAAAGTCGGTTCGCAGAATCCCCTAGAGTGCGGCGTAGCGGATCGAGTTCTTTTAGTGTCAAGTTCCACTTCAAAGTTTCCGAAGTAACCCGGTCTAAAAGCACTTCCACCTGTCGCGGAGATTGCAAAGATAAGCTTTTGAGATCCAGGGCAGTTCTTAGCAGAGCTTGGATCGGATCATCTCCTAATAACTGACGCCGAAACATATCGGTCATCAGCGGTTTGACCTGCTCTACAATATTAAATCGGGGATTAAAAGAGCGCGCCAGTCCTTCCAAATTAGCTAGAGTTTTTGCATACAAACCGAGATTGCTGGGCAGCCGAATTTTATTTTTTCGGGTGATTTCCAGCACCTCATAAAAAATTTCCGACAAGTTCATTTGCGACAAGCTCACATTGTAATACTTGCGTAGCATTCGAGCCAAATCGTTTTCGAGATTTGCTAAACTTTTCGGCTGAGCAAATTCTGCCATTTCCAAAGTTAATTGAGCGCAGCGCTGAGCATCTAAATCGACAATTGCCAGCAACATTTCGGTCAAATTCTGCTGAGTGCGCGGGTCTAATCTGCCGACCATGCCGCAGTCTAGCAGGGCTATTCGGCCATCTTTGAGATAAAATAAATTGCCGGGATGTGGGTCTGCGTGAAAGAATCCGTCGATGTACAACTGCTGGAAGAAAACGCGGCAAAGCAGCGTTGTAATTTCTTCGCGTTCGGCATTTACATCTCCTTTGTGGCGAATTCCTTGCAAATCGCCTAACAAAATTGGGACTCCGTTCAGCCACTCCATTACTAAGAGTTTTTTTGTAGTTAACTCCCAGTTAATTTCTGGTAGGACAACTTGTGTGGGGTCAAACCAGCGACTTTTAGATAAATTGCGGCGCAGTTCGTCTGTATAGCTGGCTTCTTGAATGAAGTCTAATTCTGCACGCAGGGCGATCGCAAATTCTTCTGCTAAGGCGACAATATCGTATTGTTGACCGAAGTCTGTGAGCATGACAAGTTCTGCTAAACCTCGGAGCACGGCGATGTCTTGTTCGATGACAATCTCAATACCGGGGCGCTGAACTTTGAGGGCGACTTCGCGACCGTCTTTTAAAGTAGCTTTGTGGGTTTGGGCGATCGAACCTGCGGCGATGGCTTCAGTGTTAAATTTGGCGAAGGTATTTTCGAGAGATTGTGTGAGTTCCTGGCGGACGATTGCTTCTACTTGCGACCACGGTACGGGTGGCACTTCCGCTTGTAGCGTGGAGAGAGTTTCGATGTAGCTGGCGGGTAAAAGGTCGGGACGGGTACTCAGCAATTGTCCCAATTTGACAAAAACTGGGCCTAATTCGACGAGGATGTTGCGGAGAACTGCTGGAGTTGGGAGACTGGGTGCGTCGGTTTTGCGGCCGGTTAGGAGGCTTTTCATGTAGTCCCAACCGTTGCGGAAGACGACCTCTAGAATTTCTCCTTTGCGAGAAGTGTTTTGAACTAGGCTAAACAAGGGGCCTCCGGGTCGATCGGGTTTAAGGGCTATATAACTACTAGGATAGCGCTGTTGACCGGGCTGACCAGTGTCTTGGGGAA
>NZ_JAUBQR010000399.1:0-2425 GCF_036701385.1 Microcoleus sp. Pol12B4
GGTGTTTTAATCGTTGCCGATGTCAGCCGATCCGAAACTGTTGAGCGAATCTCCGAACACATTCAGCTTTTTTCTTCAGTCAATCCTAAAGGATCAATAATCGTCGCTTTAAACAAAGTAGACTTGATTGACGAGGAAAAATTGGCGCTGCTAGTGGAAATATCCCGTTCGATATGTCAAGACAAAGTAATAGCAGTTTACACGACATCTGCTAAAACAGGCAAAGACGTTGACGAAATTTTTTATAAACTAGCTTACACAATGGTAGAACAAGTATGAATCCACTGTTAAGAAAGCTGTTAGGTCCGCGACAAACACAGTATTTTATAGTCAATCACCATTTTATCATTCAGGCAATCTCTGCCGAAGTGCAGCATTATGCCGATATTCCAGGCGATGCTATACCCGGTGCAGATGCTCGCCTGAGTTTTCCCGAACTGATTGGCATTGAAAATATCCTCATGTCTATCATTATGGGACGGCTGCCGGGTTTTGAAGTCAAAGGTATCGCTCGGTTTACCGACCCGAACCGCCCTTTATACTTTGATATGTTGGCTATCAAATATGAAGAAGAACAAGAAGATGTGCCAAGTAAATTGCTAATTTTGATTGAAGATACCACCGAAAAGATGGTGATGAAGCAATCATTGATTCAAAGGGCGAATGAAGCTAATCTTTTGGTTAGTGCCTTAGCCGCTTCTAAAGATTATATAGATAAAGTTATTCGGTCGATGGGCGATGCTTTGTTGGTGACAACAACATTAGGAACTATCAAAACAATCAATCAATCGGCTCAATGGTTATTTGGGTATAGCGAAGCAGAATTGATCGGCCACACTCTGTCTTTAATATTACTCGAAGACACATTAATTTACCAAGCTCGCCACCGCTATATTTTGTCTCAGAAAGAGCTGCGTAGAGAACTAGAAATAGTCTGCACTACTAAAGCAGGAGAAGAAATTTGGGTAGAATTTTCCTGTTCAGCAATTCAGACCGAACTAGAGGGACTTTACGATTTCATTTATATAGGCAGGGACATCACAGAACGCAAACAACAAGAAATAGAAATTCGCGGCTCTTTGGCAAAAGAGCAAGAACTCAGACAGGTAAAATCTCGTTTTTTCTCGATGATTGCTCACGAATTTGGCAATCCTCTAAGTACAGTATTATTTGCTACTAAAATCCTCCAAGACTACGGCGACGAAATCACCCACGCGGAAAAACAAAAATACCTGCAACACGTTAAATCAGCATCTCAACAAATGGCTCAGCTATTAGATGACGTGCGGTTGCTCAGCAGCGCCGAAGCCGGAAAACTCGAATTCTATCCCGCACCAGTTGACTTAAAAAACTTTTGCAGTGAGTTAGTAGAATCAATTAAAATTAGTTATGGAAAAAATCATACAATTAACTTTACTTATCAAGAATTAGTTACGCCAGCGCAAAAAAATGATAACGACTCGCAGGAAACGCAACAGTTGCCCGCACTAGATCCAAAATTGCTGCGGCACATCTTGACAAATTTGCTCTCAAATGCTATCAAATATTCGCCCCTCGACAGCCATATTTATTTTGAATTAAGTTGTCAGAATAATAAAGAAGCTACATTTAAAATTAAAGATGCAGGCCTAGGTATTCCTCTCGAAGACCAAGAACAACTTTTTGAATCTTATTATCGAGCCAAAAATGTCGGAAAAATACCCGGTACAGGACTGGGTTTATCCATAGTCAAGCAGTGTGTAGATTTGCACGGAGGTCAAATCGAATTTTCCAGCGAGATAGGGTCAGGCACTACATTTTTAGTTAGAATTCCATTTGATAAAAATAGATAAATAGATTGATTTTAGATAATTCCATTCCAAGGGCGGCTTCAATAGTAAAAATCTCACATGAAAACCTTGTTAAAAAAACTGTTAGTTCCCCACCACTTGGAGTACCTAGCACTTGATAAAAGCTTTTTAATCCAAGAAATCTCTCTAAAAGTTCAGCGATTTGCCGACTCTCCCGAAGAAGTAGTCGCCGGCAACGATGTTCGCATTCCCTTTCCAGAATTAGTTGGAACTGAAGAAATTTTCATCGATATTTTTGAAAAACGGTTGCCAAATTTTGAATTAAAAGCAATCACGCGGCTATTAGGAAACGGTTCGCGGCTTTATTTTGATATGTATATGGTCGAGTTCACCAATGACGAGAATTATCAGAGATTAATTATATTTTTTGAGGACGTAAGCGACAGGATGGCTTTAGAACAAACTCTAGTGCAAGCTACCAATGA
Source organism: Microcoleus sp. Pol12B4 (assembly GCF_036701385.1). NCBI lineage: Bacteria > Bacillati > Cyanobacteriota > Cyanophyceae > Oscillatoriales > Microcoleaceae > Microcoleus > Microcoleus sp. Pol12B4. The sequence goes on from NZ_JAUBQR010000399.1 coordinate 2,276, forward strand.
AATGGATATTTTATTGAGTACGTTAGCGGCTACTAATAATTATGTTGAAAAAATTATTACTTCAATGGCCGAAGTTTTGTTGGTAACAACAGCCTCGGGAAAGATTAAAAAAGTCAATCAAGCGGCTCAAGATTTGTTCGGTTACAGCGA
>NZ_JAUBQR010000400.1:0-2422 GCF_036701385.1 Microcoleus sp. Pol12B4
GAAAAAACTAAATTTATTGAAATAGACAGGTGCAAATTGAGGATTGAAGGCGTACCCAAATTGACTAAATATTTGCTGATCGGTTCCACAAAAGCTTACAGCGGCAAGTCTGCCATCGCTCTGGGGATGGCACTCGGACTCCGGGACAAGGGGCTGGCAGTCGCCTACGGCAAACCTCTGGGAACCTGTTTCAGCTCCGAGGGAGCTGGGATCGAGGACGAAGACGTGCGGTTCGCGGTAGAGACGCTGAAGCTCTCAGAAAGTCAGATGCCGTCAACACTGCTCTATTTGGATGAAGAGACGGTTCACAAGCGTTTGCGGGGAGAAGACAAGACAGATTACCGCCAGTCTTTAGCGCAATATTTGCAAGCTCCCAGCGGAGACTTGGTGCTGTTAGAAGGCCCAGCTAATTTGGAGGAAGGCAGTCTGTTTGACTTGTCTTTGGCTCAAGTCGCTGAGGCAGTTGATGCTTCTGTGCTGTTGGTAGCCCGTCCGATCGATCTTTATATAGACGATTTGCTGTCGGCTAAACAGCGTTTGGGTTCGCGGTTGCTGGGAGTGGTACTTAATGACGTTCCCTCGGACAAACTCGAATCCGTAACGGCGACTGTGCGGCCTTTTCTGGAGGCTGCGGGTATTCCAGTTTTGGGAATGCTGCCGAGAAGTGCTTTGCTGCGGAGTGTTAGCGTCAAAGAATTGGTACACCAATTGAAAGCTGATGTGCTGTGCCGTCGAGACCGTTTGGATTTGATGGTGGAAACCTTGACAATTGGTGCAATGAATGTTAGTTCGGCTCTGAAGTATTTCCGCAAAGCGAGAAATATGGCGGTGGTGACGGGGGGCGATCGCACGGACATTCAGCTCGCGGCTCTGGAGAGTTCGACTCAGTGCTTAATTTTGACAGGCCACTTGCCTCCTTCTCCCCTAGTGATTGGCAGGGCAGAAGAAATGGAAATTCCGGTTTTGTCTGTTGATTTGGATACCTTAACCACGGTAGAAATTATCGACAGCACCTTTGGCAACGTGCGCCTGCATGAACCGATCAAGGTGGAATGCGTTACTCAGCTAATGGCAGAACATTTTGACCTTGATGGCATGATGGCATCCTTGGGCCTGAGCGATCGAGTCCATTAATAACAGAGCCGGAGCCGAGGGAAGAAGGTATTCGGCAGAAAGCACTTTTTGTTTAAATAAATAAAAAGCCAAAATTCTTAAATTCTCAATTTTTATTGAATTCTACCTTGAGCTCCGGCTGCCGAAGGTCTGAAGACATTCTGCATTCTGGCTTCCTCAAATCTCCAGATCCTCTAGTCTGATCCGGTAAATCAGCAATTCTTAACTTCTTTTTGGCGGCAATGGCTAGTGAGTCTGCTAAAATCCACAACGTAGTTTTATTTAATTTAATAAATTCTTTGAGTCAATCAATTGAGCTACCCAGAGTAGATGATTTTTTACAAGAACTTGCGGCGATCCAGCAAACCAGCTCCAAGCGGATTGCTCTTTTGGGTTCTCGTCACGTTCCTATTACCCACCAGCAGCTAATTGAGATGCTGAGCTACGCCATAGTTCTGGGAGGCAATCAGCTCATCACTTCTGGCGCTACAGGCACCAATTCAGCAGCAATTCGGGGGGCCATGCGAGCAGATCCTAATCTGCTGACGGTGATTTTGCCACAAAGCATGAGTCGCCAGCCTCGGGAGTCTCGCGACCAACTCGAACAAGTGATACATTTGGTAGAAAATCCCAAAAATGATAGCTTGTCTCTCCCGGAAGCAAGCGCCATGTGCAATCAGGAGATTATTTCTCGCTGCCAGCAACTGATCTGTTTTGCTTTTCACGAAAGCCACACTTTGCTGAAAACTTGCCAGGATGCGGAGGAACAGCGCAAGGTAGTTACTCTGTTCTATTTTGATTGAACTGCGAGGCGGATGATGCTGTTGGGATTACCTGTGTCGGTTATTCTGCTTGATTGTATAGCTGCTGCTGCTGCGCTGGTTTACGCACCGTTTGTGGTGGTGGCGTTCGCCCGCTTGCAACTAGGCTATGACCAAGCAGCCCCCCGCGCTATGTTTGATAAGTTGCCTGCTTACGCTCAGCGGGCAACTTGGGCTCACCAAAATTCGTTTGAGACGTTTATGCTGTTTTCAGCGGCGGCTTTGATGGCTTTTGTGACGGGGGTAGATTCGGAACCGGCGGGTTGGGCTGCGATCGCTTTTACGATCGCCCGGTTGTTGTTTTCGGTTTTCTATATTCTGAATGTGCCACTGGGGCGATCGCTCATGTTTGCGATTAGTTCTTCTTGCACAGTTACTTTATTCTATTTCAGTTTAATGGCTGTTAATGGTTAATTGTTATTAGTCAGTGGTCATTAGTCATTAGTCATTAGTTAAGAGACGCTTAATTAATGACTAATTACCAACTA
>NZ_JAUBQR010000112.1:0-21185 GCF_036701385.1 Microcoleus sp. Pol12B4
AGTTCTCCGACGGTTGTCAACAATACTTTTTCTGGCAGCACTCACGACGGAATTTCGGTAGTGGGTACTTCCAGGCCGACGATTGGCGGGAATGTTTTCTCGAAAAATGGAGCTAACGGCATTACGATTTTTGGGAGTTCCCAGCCGGAAGTTCGAGATAATGTGTTTGACAACACGGGATTTGGGGTGAATGTAGCGCAGAACGCTTCGCCTCTGCTCATCGGCAACAAAATTACTCGCAATAAGGATGGCGTGGTGGTGCAAGCTAATGCTAGACCTGTGCTGCGTAACAATTATATTGAGAGTAACCGGCGGGACGGAATTGTGGCGATATCGAGATCTCTGCCGGATTTGGGAACTGCTGCGGAACCGGGGGGCAATGTCATTCGCAACAACGGTCAGTACGATGTGAACAATGCGGCCAAAGGTCAAGTAATCCCAGCTTACGGCAATCAATTGTCGAGCAGCCGGACGACGGGATCGGTTGACGTGGCGGGAACTTTTACCCCTCCGCCACCAATAGGAGGAAGTGCTTTTGAGCTAAGGGCCGATCGACCTCCCAGCATCGGCGGCCCCGACACTTCTCTCCCTGCTTACACTCCCGGGCGGCTAAGTCCCAGAGTTGAAAGAGCGCCACTTCCCCCACCTGCGCCAGTTTCAAGGCGACCGGTGCAAACTCGACCCGTACCGCCAAGCGCTCAGTTGCAGCAAGAGCTTTCTGGGAGGAATGCCGCTGCTTCATCGGTAGTCCCAGGGGCGATCACAATTCCCGTGCCAGATCCGAGTCTTCGATCGGTTTCGGAAATTTCTTTACAGCAACCAATGATTCCTCCCAATTTTGATAGTTCGAGTTCGGTTTCTTCCGAGGGTAGATTGCCCGTTCCGGGCCGCAACATTCCTATAGGAAGGGGCGGCTATGTACCTGCACCTTTAGGGGGGAATTCTTTGCCCGATGCGGCGGATAATTCGCCGTCATTCGATCTACCGTCTGCTTTGGGTTTGCGCTATCGAGTTGTGGTGGATACCGACAGGCCGGGCGATCGACAAAAAATGCAATCCCTCGTTCCCGGTGCTTTTCGCTCTTTTTCCAACGGACGACCGGTGATGCAAGCCGGTGCTTTTCGGGAACGCGAAAAAGCTGAGGAATTGCTACAAATGCTCAGCGCTAATGGTTTGAATGCTCGAATTGAGGAGATTAAATAGTTATTGGAAATTGGGCATTGGGCATTGGGCATTGGGCATTGGGCATTGGGAATATCCTTTCCGGCTAAGCTGTTCGGCATTTAAAGGATCTTAACCAATAACCAATAACCAATAACCAAATTTTAGGGCCTAGCATATCAGATGCCAGACCCTAAAAAGTTTGTAAATTAAGTTGATTCAAGTGGGTTTTTAGCTCTGCTGAGTTTCAGCAAACTACAACTAAGGTGGACTTTTTTGCAACTACTCTGCGGACGAGCTAGCTATCAGCGGAGTCTATTCAGACTTCTGTGTTTGACTGTTGTGCGAGCGCAACTTTTGATTAATCCAATAGCCTCAAGCTATCTAACCAATACGAATCGCAATATCAACCTTTCTTTGCTAATAAGCTACACGGTTCAGGCGTTGCCTGCGGACTAGAGCCGAGCGGGACAAATACTCTAATTCCAAGTTTTTTATCCAAGTTTTTTGTGCTTCTTGGTTTTGCCCCTCATGTTTTTAAGTTAACACCAACTGCGCGCATAAAAACACTTTGTTTACCAAACTTGACACTTTTTGATGTGATGAAATACTTCCAAAAGCGATTATTAACAATTTGTACGATCGCCCGATACCCCAACGTGCATAGCCTGCACTATTTGCTTGCTGTCAACGCAGCAGAGCTTCCCAAGTTGCGCGGCCCACAATGCCATCTGCTGGCAATTGATATTGTCGCTGAGCTGCCTTGACAGCAGCTTGAGTTTCCGGGCCAAACACGCCGTCAGCACTCACCCGCAAAAATCCCTTGGCCCGCAGCCGTTCTTGCAAATCTCTGACTGCCGCCCCCCGCATTCGTCTTCTTAAAACGGGGAAATTGGTTGACTGCGCTTGGGGGTTAATCTCTGAGTTGTCGGCAGTTGCAGGATCGTTGGCGATCGGGTTTTCGATCGCGCTCGGAGTCTCAGGAAACAGTCGGTTCCAAGTATCTTGACCGACTATTGCGTCGGGAGGCAGACCTGCTGCTTCCTGGAACTGAGATACAGCTCTAGCGGTGCTTTGTGAGAAAATCCCGTCTACAGTGTCAGGGTAAAAGCCCAATAATTTAAGAGCTGCTTGGAGTTCGATCACTTCCGACCCTCGGCTGCCCAATTTGATCGTGGGGCGGACGATCGCACCTGTTTGAGCGATCGGGCTGTTGCTGTTACTCTGTTCGGAGGTAGGTAGCTGTGCGACAGCAGGAGTAGGGGCGATCGATCCCATTACCAATAAACCGCACAAACTCCAGCCGAAGAGCAAACTTGGAACCTCGCGAGCTTCATTCCAGATTGCTGTCAAGTTTTGGGACATTGGGAATTCGACCTCTGCAAAACTGGTAGCGATCGTACATCAAATCTGGAAAAAATTGGGAATTTAGGCATAGGGAATTGGGCTAAGGCATTAACTGATTCCCTGGCTATGTCTGCGAACCAGTTAACTTCAAAACTCACAACTTTTCCCCCCTTCCCTTTCCTAAAAATAATTTATCCCCTGAAATAGCTGCAATTGGCAAAAAAACTGCTAGATTGCCCTACAGAAAACATTGAACCGCGTTCATTGGGCCCCAGCAACACCATGTCCGAATCCAGCACCAGAACCGCCAGCCAAATAGACATCGGCAACGTCAACATCGGGAACTTCCAAGTCGGCAGCATCAGCGGCACCAAATACAACGATTTTAACGCCAACGGTCTCCCTGATCCCGGAGAAGTCCCCATTCCCAACTGGCAAATCTACCTCGACCTCAACAACAACGGCCAGCCAGAATTTAACGAACCTTCCGCCCTCACAAATCCGCAAGGCAACTACATTTTCGCCAACCTGCCGCCGGGAACTTACCAAGTTAGGGAAGTCCAGCAGCCGAACTTTCGCCAAACTACCCCAAATCCCGCACCCATCACGATTACCAGCGGCACAAACGCTGGCAATATCAATTTTGGCAACAACTTTAACGCAGGGACGATCGCAGGCACAAAATTCAACGACATCAACAACAACAGCAGCCGAGATCTCGGGGAACAAGGGCTAGCTAACTGGCAAATTTACCTCGACCTCAACCGCAATAACAGGCTCGACGGCGGCGAACCTTTTACTTTGACAAACGGTGAAGGCAATTACGCTTTTGTCAATATTCCCGCAGATACATATTTGGTGAGAGAAGTCCAGCAACCGGGTTTTCTCCAAACCACGCCTGACCCCGGCCCGGTTAACGTTACTTCCAACGCCACTGTCAACAACATCAATTTTGGCAATGTCTTTTTTGTCGGCAGCATCAGCGGGATCAAATTCAACGACCTCAATGCCAACAGCGTCAGAGATGCGACAGATCCGCCTCTGAGCAACTGGCCAATTTACCTCGATTTCAACGGCAATGGCAGCTTTGATCCGGGCGAAGCCAACACCATCACCAACCCGCAAGGCAACTACACTTTTGCCAATGTTTCTCCCGGCCGATATTTGGTGAGGGAAGTCCAGCAACCGGGATGGGTACAGACTACGCCAAATCCAGGTCCGATCGACATAACCGGCAATACCAATGCTGTCGGCGTCAATTTCGGTAACAATTTTCCTACCGGCAGCATCAGCGGCTTCAAGTTCAACGATTTCAACGCTAACGGTATCAACGAACCGACGGAACCGAGAGTTGCCAACTGGCCGATTTACCTTGATTTCAACAACAATGGCAGTTTAGATCCGGGCGAACCTTCGACTTTAACAAACCCCGAAGGTAATTTCTCTTTTATCAATTTGCCTCAAGGAACCTATGTCGTGAGGGAAGTTCCGCAGCCCGGTTTTCGACAAACCACGCCTAATCCGACTCCGATCACCGTGGGCAACGGCACAAATGCCACTAATCTCAGCTTTGGTAACCTGTTGGTGACGGGTACGATCAGCGGTGTGAAATTTAACGATTTTAACGCTAACGGCCGCCTAGATCCCGGGGAACCGCCGATCGCCAACACTCAAATTTACATCGACCTCAACAATAACAGCAGTTTAGATCCGGGTGAAGCGACTACCCTCAGCGACCTTCAGGGCAATTACAGTTTCCGCAATGTTCCGGTAGGTAGTTATGTTGTCCGCGAAGTTCCGCCGCCCGGTTTCATTCAAACGACTCCACCTGCGGTGGTTGTTGTCTCGCCAGAGATTCGGGCTAGCAAAATCGATGTGGTGACGGGAGAGGTTGAGGGTACCTTGGTTAAATCCTTGAAAGGCGACCCGCTAACGGATGCCAGCAACTATGCGGGTGAACCTGCTGCCAATAATATTGGGGCAGGTAGCTTGCCTTTGAGGTCGGGTGGTAATACTTATCCAATTAGTGATTTTTGGGTCGATCGACCTGTTGCGAATTTAGCCAATATTCCTAACTTTGGTCAAGAGAATGTCGGTATGGGTTCTATATCACAAATCGGTGAGATTGTCAACAAAAATGAATTAATTAAAGGGGCGATCGGACACTTGGTCAGCACTGTGGCTGCGAGAGATTTATTGGTTATGTAGGGTGACACAAAACTCGATCGCTCAGAATCCCAAACCGCAGATAAAAATTAGGAAGAGGTTAAAGGGCGATCGCGTGATACCCTATTGTTGGCAACCTCCAACACATAGCCAGAGTTCCGGGAAGCCCAAAGCTGGCTTGTATATGAGGAGCAAGATTCAGAGGTAGTATCATACCTGTTTTTAGGAATTATCAGACAATTCCCCAAGTGCGATCGCCCTCGTGGCCAGGTCGCTCAATTCACAGAGGTTCAGTGAATCTTAACGTTGTTCCAGCTCTAAACAGCAAGTGTCCACGGGCAGAAGAACTCCGGGCGCAAATCTTGAAGATATTGCGCTCAAATTGCCACAGCTATTCAAAACCTGATATAATCTCGTGCGACAAAGCTGGAGTAAGCCGGAGGTTAGATGAGGAACCTTTGAGCAACGTAGACGTATGTATGATTGAGTAGCGATCGTCAGTCGCTAGCAGCAGCTAACTGCTGATTGACAAAGTGATACAGTAGCCTGTAGCTTACGTAGATTTAGGTGTGAAGGAAAAGAAAATCATGACAGACAGAAATGCTAGTCAGGTAAGTCCTGTATTACCCCCAATAGTGCTACCGCCAACCATCAATTTTGGCAACGCTCCTGCGGGTATCCAGGGTACCAAGTTCAACGACCAGAACCGCAACGGCATTCGAGATGCAGGCGAACCGGGACTCCCCAACGTCCGAATCTTTATTGACACCAATAACAACGGCACTGTCGAGCCAGGTGAACCCTCAACGTTGACAAACGCCAGCGGAAACTTCGTATTTCCAGGCTTGCTTCCAGGCACCTATACTGTCAGGGAAATCTCGCCACCAAGTTTCAGCCCGACAACTCCCAACCCAGTCGTCGTTACCCTCGCGGGCATTAATGCCACAGTGTTGTTCGGTAATGCTACAGGTGACGGTCAGATTATTGGCTGCAAATACCTCGACGTAGATAACGACGGCTTTCGAGACGGGAGTGAACCCCCGATGGAAAACGTCAGAATCTATATCGATGCCAACAACAACGGTCAGCTAGATGCAGGGGACACCAGTACCTTAACTGATAGAAACGGCGAGTACCGATTCACCGGTTTGCAGGCAGGGCTATACCGGATTCGGGAAGAGCGAGCCAACGGGCCGGGCACTGAACCTTTAGAAAGAGATTTTCCCCAAAGCACCCCCCCCGGCAGCATCTCCCTGCTTGACATTAACCTGGGCCAGGGCGAAATCTGGGCCTGCGCTCAAGTGGGCAACACTCCTTTGTACGAAATCCCGATCTTCAAATTCCGGGACAACAACGCCAACGGCATACAAGACTCCGGCGAAGTTGCACTCGAGGGCATCCCGTTCATCCTCGATTTGAACCGGAATGGCAGGACAGACGCGGGCGAACCGCGACTGTTAACTGGCGCTGATGGTAGGGCTACCTTCAGAGATTTGAAGGCTGGCAGCTACTCAGTATTGGAAACCTTTGAAACATTCATACCCAACCAGCCGCCAATTGCAACTACGCAGAACCCGGTAGAAGTCACAGCCCCCGGACCCCAATCGCGCCAGCAGGGAACACTGCCTTTCATAGTGGCAGACCCAACAGTTGCAGGCGGCCAGCGGGTCGTTGCGGCGAACTTTCCGCCCCCCTTCCCCCCCGTAAACCCGGAACCCGCAGTCTTCTTCACCCCGATTTTGGTAAATCCAGGTAGCGGTGCTGTCGGGAATACGCGCCCCAACATCACGGTCTTCAAATACAACGATCAGAACGCTAATGGTCGTTACGAACCGGCCAACACTCTACAGGAAGTGGGCATTCCCGGCATCACGGTGTACCTTGATGCCAACGACAACGGCGCTCTCGACACAGGGGAACAGTCGTTAGTAACTGATGCCAACGGGCGCGGTGCTTTCACCAACCTGGAACCGGGCAATTATGTAGTTCGGGAAGTGCCGCAAGCTGGTTTTAGTCCTACTACTCCGGATCGGGTGCAGTTCAACCTCAGCACTCAAGATGCCAACGTTGTCTTTGGCAACACCCCCAACAGCCGCATCACTGGGTGCAAATTCCAAGACTTGAACGGCAACGGCTACCGAGACGGCTTTGAAACGCCGATCGCAGGGGTCACAATCTACCTCGACAGCAACGGTAACGATGCCCTTGATGCTGGAGAAGCAAGTACCGTCAGCGATCAGTTCGGCCGCTGGGAGTTTGGCAATTTGACCCCCGGTATTTACCGAGTCCGGGAAGTTGTGCCCTCCAATTCTTTCCAAACTACTCAACCACTGGACATCGTTCTGGGCGCAAACCAAACGTTTACTTGTGCTTTGGTGGGCAACGGTCAGTTCTTTAACTATCTCGGAGAAAAATTCCGGGACGACAACCGCAACGGCCTTCGAGATGAGGGCGAATTTCCTTTGGAGGGCATCCCGTTCACCTTGGATTTCAACCGGAACGGCCGCTACGATCCTGCTAGCGAGCCTCTGGTGAGGAGTGATGCTAACGGCCAGGTTCTGTTCACCAATTTAGCTCCGGGCAGCTACTCGCTCTTGGAAGTTTTCAACGCTCCGGGCGTTCCCAACCCGTACCCGATTCCGACCGGCCCTAACCCTGTTGCGTTCTCGGTACCGGGGCCAAATACTTTTGTAACGCCGATCGTGCCGGCGCCAGTACCGACGGAACCAGAAAGGGTTATTGACAGCATCGATCCGCTGACCGGCGGCACGGTGACTGCTTCTAGCATCTCCGATCCCGATGAGCTGATTAAGCCCGACCCTTCAGCGGCGGCTCTGGTGAAACCCAGCAGCGTCGGTAACTTTATCGCAGATCGGAGGGAAGGTTCTAGCCACTTTGTTAAGGGGGAAGATTTGCAACGCGAGGCGAATTCGCTGATTGCATCATTTTTAGTAAAGAATGGTCTAGAGGAGCAATTAGTGTTAACTCCTCCAAATCCTCTAACTCCTCAGAAGGCTGAGGGTGCCTGGTTTTAATGTTAAGTTGGGTTTCTAGTTCGAGACTCAGCAATTAACAGTTAAGTTGTTGAAAAAGCACGTCAAATGATCATTTGACGTGCTTTTTGCTGCTTTGACACTTATAAAAAGCGGTTTCGAGCGCCCAAACTGTCTTTAGTAGTAGGGCGCGATCGGCAAAAAGACCGATTCCCCGCCTCAATAAAACCTTTATTTATAGAGGTATAACTTAGAGGAATATGTTATGCCAACTCAACAACAAACCAATCCGGCTCAACATCAAGAACAGCAACCCGGTATTGAATCGCAAATGACCCCGCAACCCCAATCCTTCGCGGAGGGCTATCGTGGTAGCGACAAATTGCGGGACAAAATAGCATTAATTACAGGCGGAGACAGCGGTATCGGGCGTGCAGTGGCGATCGCTTTTGCCAAGGAAGGCGCTAACGTGGTCATCAGCTATCTTAACGAAGATGATGATGCCAAAAAAACCAAAGAGGCGATCGAACAACAAGGTCGGCGCTGTATTGCGATCGCCGGCGACATCGGCGATGAAAGCGTGTGTCAAAACCTTGTAGAACAAACAGTTAAAGAATTTGGCTATCTCGACATTTTAGTCAACAACGCCGCCGAACAACATCCCCAAGAAAGCATCGAAAACATCACCGCCGAACAATTAGAGCGCACCTTCCGCACCAACATTTTCTCCATGTTTTATCTCACAAAAGCCGCTCTCAAACACCTCAAAGAGGGAAGTGCCATAATCAACACTACCTCTGTCACCGCCTACAAAGGCAATCAACAATTATTAGATTACTCCTCCACAAAAGGAGCAATTGTTGCCTTTACCCGTTCTTTGTCTCAAAGTTTAGCTGAGAAAGGAATTCGCGTCAACGGAGTCGCCCCCGGCCCGATTTGGACGCCTCTAATTCCTGCAACTTTCCCTGAAGAAAAAGTGGAGAAATTTGGTGCAGACACGGCCTTGGGACGCGCCGGTCAACCCGATGAGGTTGCCCCCAGTTACGTGTTTTTAGCTTCAAAAGATTCGTCTTACATGACGGGTCAAATTTTGCATCCCAACGGCGGATCTGTGATTAACGGGTAGATTTGGTGCGAGTTAATATATAAATAACCGCATTTTGTGGGGAACTTTCATCCACAACCTCTGACTATAACTCACCATATAAATAAACCCGCCCCCACAACCACGTTAGCTAGGGCGGGTTTATTCATTTTTTTAATTATATTCAATCTGCTAGCATCGTCGGGCGTAAAATCCCGTCAATAGTGATGCCCACTTAGCTTCGCCTAAGAGTCAACAATCACGGACGATGCAACCGAAATTGATACAATTAACCTGCGTTTATTTGTGTTAATCTGCCCTCATCTGCGGTTAAAAAAAGATAATTTCTCCCGCCGCAGATGACAAGAGATTGACGCTGATTCACGCAGATGAAAAGAATAGATAAATGAATGATTCCGATGCTAACACATTTGATATTAGTTTTTGAACATTGGTGAGTTTACACAAAATAGTAATCCCGCTACGTGGATAGCGGGATTGATAGGTTGCAGTTTAGCTAGTTTTTAGCTCACCTAGAGCTACAATTAGCTCGCTGCTGAATTAGCTCAGGTTAGCCATTTCTTGCTGGATGGTGCTTTTGGCTGCTTTGAATTGAGTAGCCATTTGTTCCATTTGTGCTTCGCTCAGGTTGCGGCGAATTTGAGGGAACATATCGTTTTCTTCTTGTCGAACGTGATCTTTAACCGCTGCTTGGAGCTGTTTGATTTGGGCTTTGAAATCAGAAGAAGTGGGGTTGAGAGCCTTAATTTGGGCGAGCATCTGCTTCATTTCTGCTTGCTCGCTGTACAGTTCTTGAGTATTGCCGTAGTAGCTGCGAACTGCGGGATAAACAACTTGTTCTTCTGCTTCTGCGTGAACGCTGAGGTCTTTGTAAAGTTGACCGAAGAATTCTTGCAGTTTTTGAGGATCGTCGGTGCTTGCGATTTCCATAAATAGGGTATCGGTTTTGCGGTGATCCATTGAGATGATTTCGGTGATGTTCATCTCATCTTTGCTGCGGGTAACTGCACCGCCGATGATGCCGGTCATGGCTGCCATTGCATCTTGCACGCGGGCCCAAACGCCTTGGTCGGGATCTTTGCCGGTCAGTTCGCGCACGCCTAAAATTTCGAGAACTCCTTTAAGTTGTTCTTGGTGAGCGCGGTTCTCAAAGTTAACTGTGTTGAGGGGGGTAATGGCAGCTTCGATGTCAGCGCCGACTACTTGAGCAGCTTTGTGAATTAACAAACCGGCCATTGTTTGTTTGTGTTTGAGCAGTTCGTGCTGGCTGACTTTTTCAAACAATGTGAGTTCAGAACCTTGCATGAGTTTCTGAACTTCTTCAATCATTTTTGTGCTGGTTTCTTTGGGCTCGGCTTGAATGCCGTATTGCACGATCGTAGTTTCTAATACGCCCAAGTTTTTGCGATCGTCTTCGAGCATATCCCGGAAGCGCTGGGCTAGTTCGGAGTCGTTGCAGGAATTGATGAACAATTGCTCGTTAGCGATCAACAGGTTTTGCAGCGCTTTCATGTCTGCTAATTTAGTGGCGATCGCTTGGCGCTTGGTATCTTCTAGGGTAGCTACCATCTGTCGTTTCTCCTCTCAATGTCTTTCGTGTTCTTACATCTCTTAATTTATTGATATATTCTGATAACATCCTCTTTCTCCCGACTGATTCATTAATATCCCGCGCAACCTATTGACTTTTAAACCAACAAATGATACTTAATTAATGCTAAGGTCGTTTTTGAAAAACGCAGAAATTACCCTTAATAACAACTGCCAACTGACAACTACCAAGCGCCAACTGCCAACAGTCAACTGACAACTGCCAACTGAAGACTGACTTTTGTATCAATTAATCCCGATCGCATAGCTGTAAAGCGCTACCATGGTTGCAGCCGAAGTTAACTAAAGTTTAAGAATAACTAGCTTGTCTCAACTGCTCACTGCTTTAGAGTTCCCAGCCAATGTCTGGAAGCTGAATAATGGGTTAACGGTCATTCACCAGCGGATTTCGGCCACACCGGTGGTCGCGCTAGACGTGTGGGTAAGGGCTGGCGCTACGCTGGAGCCGGATTCTTGGTCGGGAATGGCTCATTTCCTAGAACACATGATATTTAAAGGGACGGATTCGATCGCCCCTGGAGAATTTGACCAGGTAATCGAAAATCGCGGCGGTGTCGCCAACGCAGCTACAAGTCACGACTACGCGCATTTTTTTGTTAACGCTGCAGCCGATTATTTAGCAGAAACAGCCCAGCCGCTGGCAGAATTGCTGTTGCGGGCTTCGATTCCGGATCGGGAATTCGATCGCGAGCGAGATGTGGTACTCGAAGAAATCCGTCAAGCTCAAGACAATCCCGATTGGCTGGGTTTCCAAGCCATGATGGAAACAGTTTACCAGCGGCATCCCTACAGGCGATCGGTACTCGGCACCGAAGAACTGCTGATGTCGCGAACTCCCTACGAAATGCGCTGTTTCCACAGATCGCACTATCAGCCGGAAAATATGACAGTGGTGGTAGTCGGGGGAATTGATGAGCAACAGGCCAGAGATATTACGGGGAAAGCTTTTGAGCAGTTTTCGGATCGGTGGGATTGTCCCCAATTAACCGCAGAGGCGGAACCACCCCTGATAGAAATTCGCCGTCAGGAACTCTGTCTCCCCCGCTTGGAACAAGCGCGCCTGATGATGGCCTGGACGGGCCCGGGAGTTGAACATTTGCAAAGTTCTTGCGGCTTGGATTTGCTGTCAGTGTTGCTCGCAGACGGGCGGACTTCGCGTTTAGTCAGGGAACTGCGGGAAGAATTACAATTGGTAGAGGCGATCGACAGCACTTTCTCGCTGCAACGGGAATCAAGTTTATTTACTATCAGTGCAGTCTTGGAAGCCAAGGATATCGAACAGGTGGAATCTCGGATTTGCGATCGACTTTGGCAATTGCAGTCAGAGCCGGTTTCCGAGGTAGAATTACTCCGCTGTCAGCGTTTGCTGTGCAACGATTTTGCTTTCTCGCTCGAGACGCCGGGACAGCTAGCCGGTCTTTACGGATATTACAATACGATCGCCAGTGCCGAATTAGCGCTCAGCTATCCCACCATGATTAAAGCATTTGGGCCCTTAGACCTCCAGCGCCTAGCCCAACAATATCTCTCTCCCCGACGCTATACAGCCGTGGTACTCAAACCAATCTAATAACGGTTGACGGTTAATTGAAAAAAGGTAAAAGAAAACTTGCAAGTAAAATAGCAAGAGCGATGGTTATATTAAGTCACGATCGTTTTAAGCATATGCCATACAAAGTAGATTTAGGTGGATTCCTAGATTTACCGGGTTAAATGTATCTGTTACTGTGATCGACAATCAACAGCGAACAGTCAACAGCCAATAGCCAACAGCGAACAGTCAATAGTCAACAGTTAACAAAGAATTCAATGAAAAATGAAATCCAGCGCACGGTTTTAGACAACGGTATTGTTGTCTTGGCAGCAGAAAATCCAGCAGCAGATATTATTGCAGCTAGGATATTCCTGCGGGCCGGCAGTCGCTACGTGCAGCCGGAACAAGCAGGATTGTGTCACTTGCTGTCGGCGGTAATGACTAAGGGAACCGATCGGCTGTCTTCGCTGGAAATTGCCGAGCGTGTAGAATCGGTGGGAGCGAGGTTGAGTGCCGACTCTACTACAGACTATTTTTTAGTGAGTTTGAAGACTGTTTCTGCGGATTTTGAGGAGATTTTGGAGTTGGCGGCGCAATTGACCCGATCGCCCAATTTCCCGGAAGCTGAAGTCGAACTCGAACGCCGCATTGCCATATCGGCAATTCGATCGCAGCAAGAACAGCCATTTGCGATCGCCTTCGAGCAATTGCGGCACGCGATGTATCAGGAACACCCCTATGCTTTCTCTCCCTTGGGCACGGAAGCTACTATGTCAACGCTCACCAGAAACGAGCTCGAAGAGTTCCACAAAACCTATTTCCGTCCCGATAATGTAGTTATTTCTGTAGCCGGCAGAATATCCACAGAAGATGCGATCGCCCTGATCGATCGAACTTTTGGGGACTGGAAAGCGCCTTTAACACCCTTACCAACTTTAACCGTCCCCCCTCTGTCACCTTCCCCTGAATCGGTCGTTACGGCGCAAGATACGCAGCAATCAGTGATTATGCTGGGCTACCTCGCACCCTCGGTCAGAAATCCCGATTACGCAGCGATTAAGTTGCTGAATACTTATTTGGGTAACGGTTTGTCGAGCCGGTTGTTTGTGGAATTGCGGGAAAAGCGGGGCTTGGCTTACGACGTTTCCGCGCTCTACACGACGCGCTTGGACACGGCTCAGTTTGTCGTGTACATGGGTACGGCGCCGGAAAATACGGCGACTGCTTTTGAAGGATTGCGCGCAGAAGTCGATCGACTCGCCAACACCGAACTAAGCGAGGAAGAATTGCAAGCTTGCAAGAATAAAATGCTCGGTCAATATGCTTTAGGAAAACAAACTAATTCGCAAATTGCCCAAGTTTTAGGCTGGTACGAAATTTTGGGATTGGGGATTAAATTTGACCAGCAATTTCAAGAAGAAATTGCACAGGTGACAGCTTCACAAGCGCGGGATGCTGCTAAGAAATATTTTGTAGAACCGTATATTTCTTTGGTGGGTCCGGAGGCGGCGATTACAGAATTGGGTGTAGCGGCTGTTTGTTGAGTAGGAAATGGGCGATCGAACTTTTGAAAAGTTCGATCGGTTTGATATTATACGCGATCGCCCGGATCTGATATAAGCTCCAGCAGAATATGTCAATATCCCACCGATGGTTGAATATTCACTAACATCATTAGGTGAAATTTTATTTGAGCCGATCGCAACGCTTTACGAGTGGGGTGAGATACATCTTGCTGACTTAGCAGCGATTGCTACTAATCGAGAAAATGCACTATCAGCGATCAAACGGCTCAAATCAGCAGCCGTAGATGTCTTTAACTCAGCACCCCGGGTTTCGTCTGTCTGCTGGATTTGATTTGTTCTGTGGCGCCCGCTCCTTCACTTGGCACCACTTCGCGTGACGCTAAGAAACCAAGGACAATTGCCACCAAAATCAATGCTGGAACATCGCCGAGGAGGTGTCCGCGTTCCGCAGAATCAATCACTGCGTGTACCGCCATGATCAGCCCGTGGAGAACACTCGACCAGACGGTGAACCAGATTAAGCTGAGATGCGTTTCTGGTTTTCGAGAAGCCCACAGCAAAAAGACACCAAGCGTCGCATAAATGCCGACGATCATCTGTTCGTATTCGTATTGGCCGGGTTGCCATGACCAGCCAGATGGCCAAATCTTCATCAGTGGATAGACAAGCAGAAAGGCAATTCCGACAATAACAAGGGCGATTCGCAAGTATCGATGATCCTTATCCATTGCTCTAACCTCCTATTATTTTCCAGTAAAGTCTCTACCAACTAGATTCGTATTTGCTCCGTAAATATCTTGATCTAGATCAAAATCATACCTCCCACGATTGTGGTGCAGTCCTAAACGCTTCTGAATCAACCAGAGAGAAGGTGCTTATAAAGATAGGCTTCCCGCCACACCCCCAGAGAGGACTTGTGGCATAACGGTTGATTTGAGAGGCAAACGAGCGCCCCTAACTAAAAATATTATAATTGAACGTTTTCTCTTCCCGATCGGTCTAAATTGAACAGACGCCCGATATGTCTAATTTATATGTACTTAGTAAAGCACTTTCAGATAAAAAAAGAGCTGACTCCGTGGGTTAGCGGGCTCCTCGCCGCTTCCCTGCTGGCAGGAGTAGGCTACACAGCTTACAGCCAACTCACAGTCAAATCCAGCCGCGAAACCAGACGCAAGGAAAAAACCGTTGCTGTCGAAAGGGTCAACCTGCCGATTACAATTTCGGCAAACGGCACAATTGTGCCCGAACGTTCCGTTAACGTCAGCCCCAAAACTTCAGGAATGCTCAAAAGTTTGCTTGTCAAGGAAGGAGATAAGGTTGAACAAGGGCAGATTCTCGCCTACATGGACGACTCCAACCTCCAAGGGCAACTTACCCAAACTCGCGGACAACTCGCAGCCGCCGAAGCAAACCTGCAAAAATTGCTCAACGGCACTCGAACCCAGGACATTGCTGTGGCTAAGGCAGTGTTAGCAGAACAACAGGCAAGTCTGGAAAAATTGCTCAACGGCAATCGAAGCCAAGACATTGCTGTAGCTGAGGCAGTGTTAGCTGAACAACAGGCGAATTTACAAAAATTGCTCAACGGCAATCGAAGCCAAGACATTGCTGTAGCTGAGGCACAACTAGCTGAACAACAGGCAAATTTACAAAAATTGCTTAAGGGCAATCGCCCTGAAGACATCGCCCAAGCAATCGCCAAACTCAGAGATGCCGAATACGCCAAAAACCAAGCAGAGGAAGACTTTCAGAGAAATCAGGAACTCTATAATGCCGGAGCCATTGCTTTGCAAGTTGTCAACAACTCTCGCACCGCGCGCGATCGAGCTCAAACGCAAGTCAGACAAGCCGAACAAGCTGTAGCTTTGCTGCAAGCGGGTACTCGCCCCGAAGAAATCGCTTCGGCGCGGGCTGCTGTGGAGCAAAAACGGCAAGCTTTAACCCTGGCGCGATCGGGCGCACGACCCGAAGAAATTGCTGCAGGGCGGGCTGCTGTGGAGCAAAAACGGCAAACTTTGGCCCTGGCGCGATCGGGCGCACGCCCGGAAGAAATCGCTGCGGCGCAGGCCGCCGTCGAGCAAAAACAGCAAGCTTTGGCGCTGCTAGAAGTAGGTTCTCGCCCCGAAGACATCGCCCAAGCCCGCGCTCAAGTTCTCGCCGCTAGAGGCAGCCTGCAAAGCGTTCAAGCGCTGATCGGCGACACTGTGCTGCGGGCTCCTTTCACCGGCACTGTCACCCGCAAGTACGCCGATCCGGGCGCTTTTGTGACTCCCACGACGGCAGGTAGTGCGGTTTCTTCAGCTACTTCTTCTTCGATTTTGTCCTTAGCTTCAAAAAATCAATTAGTAGCAAACGTAGCAGAAACTAATATTTCTCAGATTAAGATCGGCCAGGCTGCGTCTATTCAAGCCGATGCTTTTGCGGGAAAGACTTTTGCAGGTAAAATCACTCAAATTTCGCCTCAGTCGATCGTCCTGCAAAATGTGACAAGTTTTGAGGTAAAAGCAGCAATTATTAATGACGATCGACAAGTGCTGCGATCAGGCATGAATGTGAATGTGGAATTTAAGGCCGGTGAACTTAAAAATGTTTTGGTAGTCCCGACTGCGGCAATTGTCCGCCAACAAAGGGAAACGGGGGTTTTTGTTCCCGGTGGAGAAGATGGCAAACCTGCTTTTATGCCGATTAAGACTGGTATGACGGTGGATGACAAGACGGAAGTGCGATCGGGTTTGAAAGGAAATGAAAAAGTGCTGCTTACTTTCCCCCCCGGATCGCGGCCTAGATCCCAAAATCCATCGTCGGGTGGAATTCCTGGTTTGCAACCGGGTGGTGGCACTCGTTTGCGTTAGTAGTTAATAGTCATTAGTCATTAGTCATTAGTTAGTGGTTGACAATTACCGATTACCAATTGCCAATTACTAATTTCTAATTATTACTTACCAATTATCACTTACCAACAGCACTATACGGATAGCTGTTTTTTTCCTCTTGCTTCTTCTTTCTTGCGTGTTGCTTATTCCTTCTTCCTTCAATTTCCGGCTTACCCATTACCAATTACCCATTACCAATGAAATTACAGACTCGCCCCCGTACAAAAAAAATCTCTAACGTTCAAATCGCTTTCATGGCGACAGAGGCGCTGTGGAATAACAAATTGCGTACCAGTTTAACTATGCTGGGCGTAATTATTGGGATATCTTCGGTAATTGCCATTACTTCCGTGGGACAGGGAGTACAAAAATCAACTGAAGAACAGTTAAAGGCTTTGGGTACAAATGTGCTGTTGGTGTTATCCGGAGCTGCGCGATCCGGCGGTGTCAGTCAGGGAAGCGGTTCTGCTACTACCCTTACTTGGGATGACGCAAAGGCGATCGGCAAACAAGCTCCTGCTGTTAAGGCAATTTCGGCTTATTTGCAGCGCCAAGTGCAAGTCGTTTATGGCGGACAAAATTCCTTTACTGCTATTTTGGGAACGGATTTAAATTATCCCGATGTCAAGAACATTCAACCTCAACAAGGACGGTTTTTTAACGAGGATGAATTGAATGCTGCTGAGCCAGTAGTTGTCCTCGGTTCTAAAGTGCGGGACGAGCTTTTTGGAGCCGGAGCTAATGCGCTCTCCTCCGATATTCGCATTCAGGGAAACCGCTACAAGGTCATTGGAGTGATGGAAAGCAAGGGGTCTGTAGGGGGAACCGATCAGGACGATCGAGTGTATATTCCCCTCAAAAATATGTCTTCGCGGATTGTGGGGAGAAATTCTTTAGCGGGGATTGCGATCTCGGGTTTTTGGTTGGAAACTGCGGGCGAAGCTGATTTAGCGGATGCTCAATTTCAAGTAGAAAATATCATGCGCTTGCGCCACAATATTTATCCACCACAACCGGATGATTTTCGAGTTGTAAATCAAGCTGAGATAGTTAATACTTTCAGCAATGTGATAGGTTTATTTACAGTTATGGTGGGAGCGATCGCCGGAATTTCTTTGGTGGTTGGCGGTATCGGTATTGCTAATATTATGTTGGTGTCTGTTGTGGAACGGACTAAGGAAATCGGGATTCGCAAAGCGGTAGGCGCTACTAATGCAGCCATTCTAATTCAATTTATGGCGGAATCTATTTTAGTTTCCACGGTGGGGGGAACGGCGGGAATTGGGTTGGGAATTGCGATCGCCTTTGGGGCTTCGACAGCGTTCAAATTTCCGTTTGTGGTTTCTGTATGGTCGATCACAGCAGGTTTTGGGCTATCTTTTACCGTCGGATTGTTAGCTGGAGTATTGCCGGCTCGGAATGCGGCTCGCTTAGATCCGATCGCAGCCTTGCGGAATGATTGAACTTAGTGACGATCGCCCCAGTTAAATTGAACAGTCCTGCACGCAAGTGTGACACTTATAGTCCTGGGCTTACCTGTGGTCTGAAACCGGGTTTGATGCACGATCAGACTTCGCTGTCGGCTACAGATGCGCTAATTCGCTAACGCGACTTAGACAAAAATTCCATCAAAAATGGCTGCAAACTAACACAGGTAAAGGGTTTGAGCTTGAATTGGGTTCAGTCCAGAACTGACAAGGATTTCAGCTATGACGGGGCATCAAAATCTTTCCCTTACCTAGACAGATTTTCAGGTCTTTAAGGGGCTAGAAAATGTCTAAATCCCATTAGAAATAATATATAGCCTTTCTCATAAAGATGAGGTAAAATAACGGCAGTGAGTAAATCAATTCCAAATATTTTCGCTCTGTAACTGCATTAAATGGAAACCAAAAGTGCTTTTGCTAAATCTTGATAATTACTCGTCTTGATAGAACGCAGAATCTTTTTAAGTTTTAACCCGAAATTTTTAATTAGGGAGAAGTCCCGCGAATAGGGCGATAAGTATATTAATTTTTCCACTTTTTTAGATGGCTTTTTCTAATTATTCTCCGGTATGAATAGTACACTTATCCATCACTACACAAGCACCTTTCCCTAATTTTGGTAAGCGTTTTCAGATAATAAAAGCCTCAAATGTAATTGCATCTGTTGAACTTATTAAATTGACTGATGTTATGACTTCATTGACCGATCTATAGCCTTTCTCAGAAAGATGATGTCTCATGTTACTGACCCTCACTCGTGAGGCTCAAACACAGAAGATCAAAACAAATGAATTATAATTATATAGTTCAGTAAAGCCACGCGAAAGCGATACCACACATAGTAGCATTTTTTTGACTCCTAGTACGCGATGCTTGACTCACAACACGTTTACTTGTACCAAACATCATCCATTGTTAAAAATGAAAGCTTATTCGATAAGACATCTCCAAAAATTATCAAATTTACTCTACGACTGGGTTTCAATGAGGTTTGTCTCTTTGTTTGATTTTTCTTCTCTTAATTTAACGGTAAAACAGCTACTTTAGAGGATGTTTTAAAAGTCGAAGCAAGTCAAAAATTACGCGAGTCGTCTGACCATGATCCGAATCATCGCTATGTAGATAAAAGTTTCGGAAGTTTCCACAAGCCTTTCATAATCTTTGCTCAAGCGCCGACACCAGTTGAGCCATCCAAATGTTCGCTCAACCACCCACCGTTTTGGTAATACAACGAAACCCTTTTTCTCCAAAGGTCTGAGGACAATTTCCACAATCCACCCAAACATATCCATAACCCACCGCATAAAGTCTTGCCCCCGATACCCCCCGTCCATCCACACTGTATGTAATCGCTTGACCTTATCTTCCATGCAATGAACTCGTTTGAGGACTTGTTTCGCTCCTTCACGTTCAGGAACACTGGCAGAAGTAACCAAAACCCGCAAAACAAGCCCTAACAGATCCACGCTCAAATGTCGCTTGCGACCATGTATCTGTTTACCTGCGTCATATTCTACGTCCAGAGAAATCATCGTTGCTGTTTCCACTGATTGGCTATCGACGGCGGCGTGTCTGTTGGGCTAGGTTCACGCCCACTAGCTACCCGAACCCACTGGTAGAGTTTGTCATGAATCTTCAACCACGTACCATCTTTGCTCCATCTCCAGAAATAACCCTAAACAGTTGACCAAGCAGGAAAATCCCCTGGTAAGGCTCGCCACGTACATCCAGAGCACAGTACATAGAGAATGGCATTGACAATGGCGTACATCGCCACTGTACGGGGACGGCCACCAGGTTTTTCTTTTGGAAACAGTTCTGCGATCAGCTCCCACTGCTCCCACGTCAAGTTACTAGGATATGCTTTAGTCATTCGCTCACAAGGTGCTGGTATCTACAAATTTCAGCTTAAGCCTTGTGAGCTTTCTTACAACACCTCCTCACTTTTAAAACATCCTCTTAAGTAATTTGTCTTAACAATTGCCTCAAACTCTTCAGGAAAGTTCAACCATTTTTAATTCAGGATAATAGGAATTATAGTCAGGTAAAATTAAAGCTCCTATCCTGACTCTTACTAGAGCACAGACTGCGCGAATTACGAGTGAGTAAATTTCCCGCATGAGCCGAAATCTTTCTTGAGCTACTCGAAATATTTTGAGGAGTCTAATCATGTGTTCGACATAGATTCGGTCAGCTAAAAATTGTTTATTTTCTTGTTTTTTCTGGTCGGTTAATTATCCCTTTTTCGGCTTGTTACGAGGAGTATATATTTGCTTTTCTCCCATATAGCCTTGGTCTCCTTTAAATTTTTGATGCTCAGAAAATTGAGAGAGATGGGTTCGGAATTGACTAATATTGATAGTTGAGCCTGGATCTCCAATTTTGAAATCAACAATATCTTTTCCATTTGGTAATACAGTTAATTAAGTTTTTAATATGTAATTTTTATTTTTTACCGAATATAAATTTTCTGTTCTTTTTGGTCTGAAGGACGCTCTAGAGGCTGCTCGGCGCTATCTACTGTTAATTCATATTGGGTTAAAATTTCTTTGACTAATTCATAATCGCTCTTTTTTTTTACTTGTTCTAGTAGAGTAGCCGGTAATAATTTACCGAGAATAACTAACCAGTAGGGAAAAATATTATGAGCTGCTGATTCACTGACTTCAAATTGAATTCCTAAATATTCAAAATTGCTATTTTGAGCAAGGTAAACTAATAACAATTTACTATGAAGCTGCACTTAACATAACGCTGAGAATATAGTTACAGCCAGAAATAAATCAGCCTAATTTAGTGTATCTTCAGAGTGAATTGGTATAAGGTTAAAATAATTTAGTCGGCAATGAATAATTTATTTTTACAGCCGGCATTTTTTGTTAATCCTGACTTTTTTGGATTCAATCTCTTCTTGTTTTTGACGGTGAAAAACTTCAGCCTGTTTAACTAACTACTGTAACTATTCGTAATTAATCCCAATAAAACGCTTAGCTCTTTAGGGATTTTTTTCGATGTAGTTTATTAGTAAACTCATGGGCTTCAACTGATTACTTTGCTGCCTTAATTATACCAAAAAAATAAATTAATGGAGATGTCTCTTCTCACTTGCTTGGATTCTATAGCAATCCTAAATGATTTTCTGTGTGTAAGTATATTGACGTATTTTGGGGAAATCAAATTTATGTTCGTTAGTAAAAAATTTAAACAAAAATTTGACAATTTTAAAAGACCTACATAAATACCAATACTTTCTTAAAAAGTTTTTAGCTTGTAACCAAATATCTTCAACGGGATTCTGTTGAGGAGCATTGGCAGCAAATAAAATACAAGTAATTGACCAATTCTCAGGTTCTTTGTCACCATTTACTTCTAATAAAAA
>NZ_JAUBQR010000113.1:0-21151 GCF_036701385.1 Microcoleus sp. Pol12B4
ACGGTTTGGGGAGTATTCCAGTTAGCATTCGTGAAGGTTAAACTCGGTTTATCTACAGTACCTTCAGCCGTATTATCGGAAGTCATCCCGATTGACACATCGGCTGTAGGCTGGCTATCTAGAACTACCGTAAAAGTAGCCGTACTCCCGGCTTCTGTCGTTGTTAATCCAGTGATGGGAGTGATCGTAATGCCTTTGGTGTCATTATCAGTATTAGTAACTGCGACATCATCCGCATTAACACCACTGTAATTAGTATCGGTACTGGTAGCAGCAGTGACAATGTTGTAAGCAGCGTTCCCATCTACTACAAAGTCATCTACTCCCGTAACGGTGACGGTTTGGGGAGTATTCCAGTTAGCCGATGTAAAAGTTAAACTCGGTTTATCTACAGTCCCTTCAGCCGTTTTATCGGAAGTCATCCCAATAGTCACATCGGCTGTAGGCTGGCTATCTAGAACTACTGTAAAAGTAGCCGTACCCCCCGCTTCTGTGGTTGTTAATCCGGCAGTGGGATTGATAGAAATTCCCGCAGTATCATCGTCTTGAATTGTGGTGGTTATTGGAGAACCAATAATGTTAGCAGTTCCTGGGGCAGTGGCGTTGCTCAGAGTGAGTGCTAGAGTTTCGTTAGGTTCGGTAATTCGATCGCCCACAACGGGCACTGCGATTGTTGCTATGGTAGCATTGGCAGCAAAAGTAACTGTACTACCAGTAGCAGTGACTCCGGTTCCGGTAACATTGGCGTTATTGTAATCTACGGCATTGGTTGCTGTTCCCCCAAAACTAAAATCAATGCTGCTACTTTGGTTGGTTTCTCCGGTGCGGGTAATGGTGAAACTTACCACTTGAGTGCCGCTATCTCCCTCAGTCACAGTGGCGGTACTGCCGACGATGCTGTAAGTAATATCGTTATCGGTAATCTGTGGATTCACAGGGCCGATCGCCAATGTTGTTGGATAATTGGGATCGGTACTGTTGGTAATAGCGTGGGTTATTGCACCTGTATGGTTGTTTTCTGGTAGGGTGTCATCAACAGCACGAACGGTGACAGTTTGAGGAGTTTGGCCATTAACATTTGTGAAGGTTAAAGTTTGCGTGGCAGCAAAATTCGTTCCATCTAGGCTAACCTGTGCTTGAGTATCCGCCGTCACAGTAACGTTAACATTGCTGGTGGGGAGGGTGTTCAATTGTAGGGTATAAGTATCTGTAATTCCCCCTTCTGTTACTTCGGTACTGCCAGCAGATTGAGTGAGGGTAACGCCAGGGATATCGTTGTCTGTGTTGGTGACAGTGACATCTGCTGGGTTGAGATTGTTATAGTGTGTGTCGGCGGTGGTGGTATCGGCAGCGGTGATAATTTGGTAGGCAATATCACCGTCAGCCACCGCATCGTCTACTCCGGTGATGGTGGCAGTTTGGTAAGCGTTCCAATTGGTGGAATTAAAGGTGAGGTTAGCAGGTAAAACCGTGCCTTCTGCTGTGTTGTTGCTGGTTAAGCCAAGGGTGACATCGGCTGTGGGTTGGCTGGTTAAGCGGATGTCAAAGGTGGCAATACCAGCGAATTCGCTGGTATTGCCGCTAATCGGGAGGAGATCAAATCCAGCGGTGTCATTGTCGGTGATGGTGAAACTACCTGTGGTGGTAGTTCCTAATTGAATGCCTGCCGATGGGTTGCTAATAGTTAGGTTGGCAGTTTCGTCAATTTCGGCGATTTGGTCGTCGGTAATGGTGAAGGTGACTTGTCCGCTGCTTGCCCCATCGGCGATGGTTATTTGGGTGGGAATGGTGCCGGTGAAGTCGGCGGCGGTGGCAACTCCTGTTAAGGCGAGGTCAACGGTTTGGTTGCCTGCTACAGGTG
Source organism: Microcoleus sp. Pol12B4 (assembly GCF_036701385.1). Lineage (NCBI taxonomy): Bacteria > Bacillati > Cyanobacteriota > Cyanophyceae > Oscillatoriales > Microcoleaceae > Microcoleus > Microcoleus sp. Pol12B4. Next base: position 1,862 of record NZ_JAUBQR010000113.1, read on the forward strand.
CGGCGGCGGTGGCGGTGACGGTGATGCTGGTGGTTCCGGCTTCCGTGCCGGTGGTGGGGCTAACTGAGAGGTTGACGGTGGGCGCGGGGATGGTGATGGTAAAGCTGGATGCTGTGGAAGTGTCTACGCCGCCGTTGGCAGTGCCGCCGTTGTCTTGGAGTTGGACTTGTATGGTGGCGGTGCCGGGGTTGCTGTTGGGGGTGTAGGTGAGGGTGCCGTCGTTGGCGACATCGGGGAGGGCGGTGAATAAGCTGTTGCCGTTTGTGATGTTAACGAGAAAGTCGTTGACGGCTTGGCCCGCTTCGTTGGGGCCGAAGTTGAAGGCACTAGCCCAGCTAGGAACGGTTTGGAGGGTATTTGTCGAGGTGGCTAGGGTTTGGTTGCCGGAATTGCTGAAGCTGGGTTGGTCGTTAATGCCATTAACGGTAATGGTGAAGGTTTGGGTAGTCGAGGTATCGACGCCGCCGTTAACAATGCCACCGTTGTCTTGGACTCGCACGTCAAAGGTGGAGGTGCCGAAGGCCTTGGGGGCGGGTGTGTAAGTGAGGTTGCCATTGGCGTTGTTTATAGTGGGCGCGCCGGAGAATAAAGCGCCGTTGCCGATGTTGCTGACGGTGTAGGTGGCCGTTTGGGCGGCTTCATTGCCAGGGCCGGGGTTGAAGGTAGCCCAACTTGTTAATGTTTGTTCCCCAGCATCTTCGTTGACTGCCGCTGGGCTGGTGGCGGTGAAAGCCGGTTGGTCGTTGAGAGCATCGATAACTATGGCTTTGCTACCGCCGAGGGAGTTGGCTGTGGCTAGGGCGGGGAGGGTTAAATCAGCATTCGCAGTCAAACTATCTTGAATGGTGCCGCCGTTGAGGGTGAGGGCGGTGGTGGCGTATTCTAAGTCGAGGGAAGTGTCTCCGTCTTGCACTACATAGTTGAAGGTGAGTACAGTACCGCCGCTACCAGAAACGTAGTTGGCAAATTTGTCAGTTGTACCTGTTTCTAGTTGCAGTTGAGGTGTACCAGTGACGGTGACAGCAGCATCGAAGGTGACGGTGATGGCGATGGTAGAACCTACACCGTAGCTGCCGTCAGGGGTGGTGGCGGTGACAGCAGTAACTTTGGGGGTGGTGTTGAGCAGGATGGAGGCGGTGTTGCTGCCGTTTTGGTTCGTCGTTGCTAAGTCAGGTTTTCCGTCCCCGTTGATGTCGCCGATGCTGACGGAGTAGGGGGTAGTGCCAGTTGTGAAGTCAACTTTGGTGGCGAAAGTGGGGGTGGTGGCGTTGGTGGCTGTGGTGTTGAGCAGGATAGAGGCGCTGGCGCTGTTGCGGTTCGCCAATGCTAAGTCCGGTTTTCCGTCCCCGTTGATGTCGCCGATGCTGACGGACATGGGGGTAGTGCCAGTTGTGAAGTCAACATTGGTGGCGAAAGTGGGGGTGGTGGCGTTGGTGGCGGTGGTGTTGAGCAGGATGGAGGCGGTGTTGCTGCCGCTGCTGTCCGTCGCTAAGTCCGGTTTCCCGTCCCCGTTGAAGTCGCCGATGCTGACTGATCTGGGGAAACCGCCAGTTGTGAAGTCAACGTTGGTGGCGAAGGTGGGGGTGGTGGCTCCGGTAGCGGTGGTGTTCAGCAGGATGGAGATGCCTGAGCCGCCACTGTTTAACACCTGACCTAACCCCACAGCTAAGTCGGGTTTTCCGTCCCCGTTGATGTCGCCGATGCTGACGGAGTAGGCCCTAGCGCCAGTTGGGAAGTCAACTTTGGTGGCGAAAGTGGGGGTAGTGGCGTTGGTGGCGGTGGTGTTGAGCAGGATGGAGGCGGTGTTGCTGAAGGCGTTCGCTACAGCTAAGTCTGGTTTGCCGTCCCCGTTGATGTCGCCGATGCTGACGGAGTAGGGGTTAGGGCCAGTAGTAAAGTCAACTTTGGTGGCGAAAGTGGGGGTGGTGGCTCCAGTGGTGGTGGTGTTGAGCAGGATAGAGGCGCTCTCGGGGCCGTGCTTGTTCGCCGTTGCTAAGTCTGGTTTGCCGTCGCCGTTGAAGTCGCCGATGCTGACGGAGATGGGCGCAACGCCAGTAGTAAAGTCAACTTTGGTGGCGAAAGTGGGGGTGGTGGCTCCGGTGGTGGTGGTGTTGAGCAGGATGGAGGCGCTGGTGCTGCCGTAGTTCGCCACTGCTAAGTCCGGTTTGCCGTCGCCGTTGATGTCGCCGATGCTGACGGATTGGGGGCTATTGCCAGTTGGGAAGTCAACTTTAGGGGCCAAGCCTAGTACGCCGCTGTAGGTTTTGAGGGCCTTGGCGTTAAATGCTATTGGGGTGGAAATATCCCCGATTTGTACTTCTAGGTTCCAGTCTCCTCCTAATTGGGCACTGCCAGTGGGGTGGGCTGAGGCGGCGATGTTGGCTCCTGTTAGTTCGCTGAAGTGTTTGACAAATTTTAGTCCGGCTTCTCCTTTGGCGATGGAGCATCCATACAATAGAATATCGGCGTTTTGGGTGAGGGCTTGTCCCCACTGTTTTAGCTTTTGACTGAAATTTCCTAGATCCTTCTCATTAAGTACCTCGGCACCGAGTTTTAAACTGCCTTGGTTGCCGTGAGAAACTACATGAACAGCTTCAATGCCACTTTCACTAGCCAATGCTTTTGTAATTTGTTCAAGGCCACTACGCTTGTCATCTAAAATGACTATTTTGGCGTTAGCATCTGCGCCCTCGATCAAGTTTTGATAATTCTGTACAGAGGGGTCAACGAAAATAATTTGCTTGTTCGGGGTTGATAAATTCATAATTGCTGCAATCCTTTATATCTATCGTTTACATTTAAGTCCGGCAGGGGTTGAAACCCCCGCATCAAAGCTTAATCTCAAATCCGGTGACATTGGAATTGATATTACCCACAGTCAGGACACGGCACCGTGCCAATTGGTGTCAACTTAAGCTGTGAGCCCGCCAAGTCCGCCGGGGGTTGAAACCCCTGCCGGACTGTGGCTTCGCTACAATAGCGCTGGCACAACTATTTGTTGCCTCTGTCCAAAAAGATAAGCTATCAAATCGCTCAAACAAGTCGGGGGGTAAAATCGTTTTTCTCGGTTTAAACTCGACTTAGGCACGCACTTGATGTAACCCTTGTGTTTTGAGCTTATTATCAAATTCTGGCTCTTGATATTGAACATTCTCGAAATTATGCTCAAAAGGCTATTCGCCCAGAAATTGATAAATTAGCGACATCGTTTTAGCCGTTCCTATAGTTAATAGCTCGTAATCTACCAATAGAATAAATGCACTCTGTTTGCTGTAAAAAGCTTCTTTAAGAGCGTTATAGGCATACCCAACTAAACGCGAACCTTGACTTAATGCCTGGGTGCGACTGTAGACTGTAGCCCGTTCCGCTGGATTATTAAATAACCGGGAAACATCAAAAGCGTTACGCCGAATCAGTAGCTCGATGCTGTCCATAATCCAGGCGATATTTCTGACGCAGCAGATGACTTTTGCTTCAGGAAATACTTCCCGAATTAAGGGCAATTTGCTACACCAAAGACGATTGGTGTCGAAGATGATTTATTGGTCAGCTTGCGGGTGGTAATAGGCAGAAAAAATACTGAGAATCAGTGCCCCTTTTTGTTCCAGAGAAATAAACGTGGAAAACTCATTGTCTTTGCTCATGGCTTCCAGCATTCTCTCCACTAAACCCCCGACGGGGCTAGTCATAGCTGCGTGAAACCGGGGATTTTGTTGTAGTAGTGCAGCCAGTAAAGTAGAGGCTGATCGGGGTAGTCCTGATAGGAAGTGGGCTTTCAGTGGCCTCGCGTGGGAATGGGTTGGTAGAACTTAGATGCTACCTAAATGTATCATACTAAAGACATATTTTTTTTAGCATATTTTTATTTAACATTTCGCCACACAACATCCAGATTTACGATATCTTTACAATCTAGACATAGTGGGTTGACTTTCCCTATCTCTATCATTGCTTCGGGCCCCTGCCTCTGTAAAGTCGGAAAAGTCGGATCTTTGGCATGAGGACAAAATTACTTGGGAATTTTAACCGCAGAGGGTGGCGGATGTACGTGCTATGGACGCAGATGAATGTTGAGTTTGGTCAAGTAGGATCGATAAAACCCGCAAGGCGAGGGAATTACGATCGCGCTATATTGTGGATACATAAAGATATGCCTCTAGATTCTATGAATAACGAACAAGCTACTTTCAATACAGTCTCCGAACACGAGATTTTTGGCGATCGCGATTTTCCATTTTGGTTAAGCCAACAACAAATCAGCCTTGCTTGCACCACCTATCAAACCAGCAGGTTAATGTTAATAGGTGCTGCACCAGAAACTAACAGAATATCGGCTTTTTGGCGAATATTCGATCGGGCAATGGGGCTTTACTGCACGCCGGAACGCCTTTATTTAAGTTCAAAATATCAACTCTGGCAATTAGATAATGTCTTAGAAGCCGGGAATTTATACCAAGGATACGATAAATTATATATACCAAGAATCGGCTATACTACAGGAGATATCGACATTCACGATATCGCAGTCGATAAAAATAATCAAATCATTTTTATTAGCACTTTGTTTAATTGTATCGCTACAGTGAGCGATCGCCACAGTTGCAAACCTCTCTGGAAACCGCAATTTATCTCACAATATATAAATGAAGACCGCTGTCACCTCAACGGTTTGGCAATGGTAGAAGGAGAAGCGAAATATGTCACAGCATCGAGTCAGTCGGATGTGGTGGATGGCTGGCGCGATCGCCGAAAAAACGGCGGTATAGTTATTGATATTGAATCTAATGATATTATCGTCACAGGATTGTCAATGCCGCACTCACCGCGCTGGTATCAAGACAAATTGTGGTTGCTGAATTCGGGGCGGGGAGAATTTGGTTATGTGGATTTAGAGACAGGGAAATTTGAGGCAATTGCGTTTTGTCCGGGATATGTCCGAGGACTGGCATTTTGGCAAAATTGGGCAATTGTTGGACTCTCGAAACCGAGGGGTGGTGACAATACTTTTAGCGGTTTAGAATTGGATGAGTTGTTGGTAGCAAAGGATGCTGAGGCTCGCTGTGGTATGATGGTGATTGATTTGACTACTGGGGCGATCGTTCACTGGTTGCGGTTTGAAGGAATTGTCACAGAACTCTATGATGTGCAAATGATTGCGACAGTGCAAAAGCCGATGGCGTTGGGTTTTCAGACTGACGAAATTGCTCAGTTAATTACTTTGGAACTTTAACCGCAGATATGGGCAGATGTACGCGAATTAACGCAGATAAATGTTGACAGGATGTACGCAGAGGGTGTGAGAGAAAGTATTTAAGCGGGATTTGGTATTACTCAAAAATCGCCCCATCTAAGCTTGTTTTTCTTAAGTCTGTTCTCGCTAAATTTGCACCTCTTAAATCCGCACCTGTTAAACAAACATTGCTTAAATCTGCATAACTCAAATCTGCACCTCTGAGATTAGCATCAGATAAATTTGCTCCTGATAAATTCGCCCTCACAAGTTGCGATTTACTCAAATTGCTGCAACTCAAGTTTGCGGATTGCATCTGTGTAGCCATTAAGTTGGCTTTGCTTAAATTAGTGCCACTGAAGTTAGCCAAGTTCAATTTAGCATAACTCAAATCAATGTTTTCCAAGCAAAGTTGGCTCAATTGCGCGCATCGCAAGTTAGCATTAATAAAAAACCTGTCTCCAATCGCATAACGGCGCAGCAATTCGTCAACTCCCAGCCGAATTAAAACTGGTTCGCAAGTATTTTGGTAGCACCACGATGTCTCCAGCAAACTAGCGGCTGCTTCAATTGCTACTTTGTCGGATTTAGAGAGCACCAAACTATTGCACCCATCCCACTCACCGTTGAGCATGAATGCCATGTCCGAAGCTGCTGCAATTGAGTCGCATAACAAAACGGTTTCTGGTTTGGGTTGCAGCCAGTTCATTAAACCGATCGAGCTGTTGTTTTTCACTGTAGATTCAGGATTTGTGCGTCTTTCTTAATTATAGGTAAAAATATTGAAAACAGTATGCACAAATTCGCTGCGGCTTCAGAGAATGAATTAATTGTGTTTGGTGCAGCCAGACCAGGATACCGCGATGCAGAAGTTGCTCGGTGGATTGAATTTATGCAGGGGCATAATATCAAGCAAGTTTGCTGCTTGCTGGCTCAGACCCAACTCATCCGCTACACTGATTTACTGGGAACATATCGGAAAATATTTGGGTGTGATCGAGTTTGCTGGGCGCCGATTGCAGACTTTGAATTGGTCGAGCGCGATATTTTAATCGATCGCATATTGCCGTTCTTGGAATCTGCCAATAGCAAAGGCGAACGGGTGGTAGTTCACTGTTCTGGGGGGATCGGACGTACAGGACAGGTTTTGGCTGCTTGGTTGGTCAGCGGGCGGGGATTGTCTAACAAACAGGCGATCGCAGCAGTAAAAAAAACTGGCAGAAATCCCTATGAAGCAGCGATCGTAGCTTGTTTGAAAGGTCGAAACCCCTGGCTAGTCGTTGAAGAACTTAATGCTGTCTTAGATGATTGTCGCCTTGCTGCGAGAAATGATACATAGCACTATAGCAACTATATATATGTGCCAATTGCGTAAGTCCTAAAAGATTTAAAAGACTCGGCTTCCTACGCTCGAACTCAGGTATCGAAAAAATGGGTGTTTTGGCTGTCACCGTTAGCCGATCCGCTGGCGTTTTTGCGAATTCTCATTTCTGCTTTAAATCAGCTTACTCAGTGGCGCGGCAGAAAGTATGAATAATCGTTAAATTTTTGCTAGACCTTTTAAAATTGGTAGAAGTGCGATCGATCTTTTTTATCGAATGGGCGATCATACTTTTCTTAATTTTTTAAATCAACCGGAAATGAGCGGATGTAATCGCATTGGCACTCACTCCAATCATCACACCTAACTCTTCTCCTGTCAAGAGATTCTTGATGAGAGTTCCCTGAGTATTTTGAGTTATTTCTAACTGACTCAAACTCAAACCACCTGTTAATCCAATCAAGTCTTGACCGATGGTAAAATCAGCAATTCGGTCAAATCCTTGGCCAGCTTTTAAGACAAAGATACAGCATATTCAATGTAGATGTACTTCATAAACCTGGAATAAGCTGTATCTTTCCTAAAAATACAGCGGTTGTAAATTTTGCAGGAGATTTACATTTCTGGATTGCTTATACTTTCCTGGCCTTTATTGTACTGCACACGATAGACCAACGAAAATATGTGCGATCGTTTTGGAGACGAACAACCCAAGCCCTGAAAACATTCTCGCTCAGTTAACCTTCATCAGCCTGGGAATCAATAACGTATGGATGTCATTGCTCGCGGGGATTGTTAGCTGGCGCACCCTCTTAGAAAAACAATCGCAGCATCTGTTTTTCATGGGTTCTGCGTTTAGGATTCGGAGATTGAGTTAACAAGCTTTACCGCATTTAAATTGGATATTTCAATGCCGTATCAAAATTCATCCCATCCCCGCATCCACTCAACGCGCCACCTGCCGCATATACTCCCCCCACAACTGAGCAGCATTTGCACTACCTCCGGCAGTCGGAGAATTATCATCATTTCCCAACCAAACTCCTGTCACCAGTTGCTGACTCGGAATATAACCGACAAACCACAAATCTCTATTATCATTAGTTGTGCCTGTTTTTCCAGCTTCTCCCAACCCCAAAGCAGCACTGCTACCCGTACCTCCCCGCACAACGCCTTGCAGCATATCAGTCATCGTATCCGCTACGGCTTCCGAAACTAACTGCCGATTGGCAATGCCATCTTTTTGATAGTCATAAATCACCCGGCAACTTTTAAAATCATTTCTATCTTTGCAATCGCTGCTGTCAATAATTCGCTTAATTACGTGGGGACGATTTCCCAAACCCCGATTGGCCAAAACCCCGAAAGCACCAGTTAACTGCAACACATTAACTTCACTTTCACCTAATACTAAACCCGGGTTATAACGCAGTTCAGAAGTAATTCCCAAACGTCTGGCAATTCCCACTACATTGTCTAAACCGACATCTTGTGCTATTCTCAAAGCCACTGCATTTTCCGACTGTGCTAAACCCCGATACATATCCGCACTACCGCTGGTTCTTTCGCAGCCACTGTAACTTTGTCCGCCCCAAGAAAGGGGGGCGCAAGAATAAGTTTTATCGGGTGAGATTCCCTGTTCCAGGGCGGCTGCATAGGTGAAAATCTTAAATGTAGAACCGGGCTGTCTCAAAGCTTGGGTAGCCCGATTAAACTGACTTTTCAAATAATCTACGCCCCCAACTAAAGCTAAGACTTCCCCGGTTGTACTATTGAGAGTTACCACGGCTCCTTGAGAAAAACCTGCACTGGCTCCCGCATTTTCAACAGCATTTCTGAGGGAACTTTCCGCCAACTTTTGCAGGCCGGGATTCAAACCTGTTTCTACAATAAAATTGCCTTCTCTGGCTAACTGCTCCCCCAGCAAAAACTCCAATTCGTCAAATACATAACTGTAGAAATAAGGAGCGATCGTACTTTCCAGATATTGGCGGGCTTTGGGATTGATCTCAATTCGCGATCGCCTCGCGCGATCGGCTTCTTCCTGAGAAACCGTCCCCAGTGCCCGCATCCGTTCGATTACCCGATCGCGGTACTGCACCGCCAACTGATAATTTTGAATCGGATTAAAACTGTTTGGCGCAGGCAAAATGCCCGCCAAGGTCGCGGCCTCTGACAAAGTTAAATCCTTCGCCGACTTGCCAAAATAAAATCGAGACGCATCCTCAAAACCGTAAAGGTCAATTCCCAAAAACACGCGATTCAAATAAGTCAGCAACAGCTCATCTTTGCTGTAATAACTCTCCAGTTTAAAAGCCACTACAGCTTCCCGCAACTTGCGTCCCGCCGAATCTTGAGTTCCCACATAATCTCTAAACAAACTCCTCGCCAACTGCTGCGTCAGAGTGCTGCCACCTTCTCGAATTCCGCCCCCGCGAACATTAGTTAAAAGTGCTCGCAAAACGCCCAGCGGATCTACCCCCAAATGCCAATTGTAGCGGCTGTCTTCTGAAGCAAGTACCGCCTTGGATAAATAAGGCGAAAAATCCTGCAATTGCTTTAATTCTAAGTGAGCATTATTCTGAGGAGGACGCAGCGGAGTTTGCCCGTCGCGGGCGTAAACAATCACGGGTCCGTTGATACTTCTCGGCAGAGGTCGCACTTGAAACTTTGTCGATTCCATGCCTACCAACACGGCAATCAAAGCGGTGATGCCGCTGACGCCGTAAAAGCTGTAACGCACAAGTTCCAAATACCAAGGCGGCGGATCTACGTACTGAATTCGGACGGCCGCGGCGAGTTCGGGCGGCCCTAAAGTGAACACGTCTCCGTGACGCAGGGACATACTTTTAACTCGCCTTTTGCCGCAGTAAATGCCGTTGGTAGAGTCTTCGTCTTTGATCACAAAAGGAGTTCGCCGCCGAGTATCCCGCGACAGGGATAAGTGCAGGTGACTGACAACAGGATTGCGAACCACAATATCTGAAGATTTGGACGATCGACCTAACAAATATCGATCGCCCAACAGCGGATAAACCTCAGCTTTAGCTGCACCCGCATCCTGCACCCACAGTTCGGGTACTTTGGCATTCGGTTTCAGCGCTAGCTGGTTAAAATTAACCTTGGCAATAGTCTGGACTGCTTGGGTAATCGCACCCAAGACGGTTTGAGGTTTGCGGGGCGGCGGCGGTGGGGTCATATTTCGCTGTGCACTACGATCGAGCGATCGGCTCTTGCACCATTCTACTCGCAACTTTTGGCTATTTTCACGATCGGGTCATACTCTGAGGCGATCTTCGGCTAGTGGCGATCAATTTTGGGGTTATGGGCGAACCCGCAAGGCCAACTGTTTCTTGAGCAAAACTCCATTCAACCACAAAAAATCCCGCTCTCACCAGAAAATTAAATTATTATAAACTTGCCAAAAAATCAAAACTTTCGATAACATTTATCCCAGATTTACCAATAAACTTTGCATAATTAAAACCCCCCTTGAAAAAGGGGGGTTAAAAGCCGAAAATCAGCTTGATTCTCCTTACATCGAAGAACCCAAACCGGCATAAGCACCGTAGAAGAAAAGACTCACAATGCTCAGAACACCGAGGCCTGCAACAGTAGCTACCAGCCACAAAGGAATTCTGCCACTTTCACTAAACATAGCCATCACCTCACTAATTTACAGCTAAACACATTCGATGGAACTATCGAAAGCCAACTTTGACACCAGTTAATTAAAGAAATAACTGGAAAACAAAATACCCAAAACAAAAATCAGCAACAAACCCAAATACAAAGAAGTCCGGTTTAACTCAACAGGCTGCTCGTTGGGATTAGGAACGCGCTCAGGCATTGTAAACTCCTATCGTTGAATAAATTGCATTGCTGCGATCGCGCCCAAAAAGAAAATTGTTGGGACACCTAAAGTATGAACTGCCAACCAGCGCACCGTAAAAATCGGATACGAAATTGGCTCATTATTTGGGGTTCTGCTCGTCATTTTTCCAAATCCTTGTTAAATTACTTGGCAATGAACTGATCTACTTGTTTCTTAGCTTCAAAGCGATCCGAGATAATCGGCACTTCTTCCCGCTGCTGTGTGAAATACTGGTTAGGGCGAGGAGTTCCGAAAGCATCGTAAGCCAAACCCGTTTGCACAAACAGCCATCCAGCAATAAACAAAGCCGGAATGGTGATGCTGTGAATTACCCAATAACGGATACTTGTAATAATGTCCCCAAACGGACGTTCTCCAGTTGTACCAGCCATTTAGAATCCTCCTTTCAACAACAAATTGACAGACAATCTCTATTACTATTCTACTATCAAGCAGCTTGCGCTGAACCTTGATATTTAAGTAAAGTACCGCTCGCGCCGATCACAAATCCGCGATCGGGGCCCATAAAGACAATCCTGTAAAAATTAGCGGGAACATCTTCAACTTCGCGGTCTTTTAGCCAAGTTTTTCCGCCGTCCAAACTGCACAGCAAATTGCCGCCGCCGCCGGCTACCCAAACTTCATTATCAGTCCGGTAAGCCATGTCGAGCAAACCCCAACTAGCCTTGCGATCGGGAAAAAACGGTTTTCCCCAACCTTCAGGATTGGACGGGTCGCTAAACTGAATCTGACCACCACGGGCGAGCATCCACAAACGCCCGTCCTTGGTAAAGCCCATATTTTGCAGGCGGCGAGAACTATTGCGGTTGTGAGGTTCCCAAGCTTCTTGTCCGGGTTTCCACACCGAGTAGAAATTTCCCTTCGAGGAAACCGCAACATACTGCCCGTCTTCAGAACGGTTGATATTGCGAACTACCCCAAAAGAATCCTGGACGACAGCTTTCCAATTTTTGCCGCCGTCAGAAGTCCGGTAAATCGCCCCAACATCGGTCGTCATCTCGGCGGAATTGGGGCCCAAAGCCGCGATCGTACTCGGAGAACCTGGCAACTGACTGCTCAAAGCAATCCGCGTCCAAGACTTGCCCTCATCGTTCGTGTGGAGCAAAACAGAAGGCTGGCCGACAATCCAGCCTTCGGAACCCGAAAAACTCACCGACGCAAAACGCGATCGAGGATCGTCGATATCCAGTGCTATAGACTTCCAGCTAGTGCCACCGTCAAGGGTTTCGAGCAGAGTCGCCTCAGAACCCACAACCCAGCCGTGCTGAGGATTGCCCGTAAAGGCAATATCCTGCAAATTAGCTTCCGTCGGCAACGAAATCACTTGCCAGGGGTTGTAACTCACAGAACCGATGGTGCTGCAACTCGTACAGATGAGCGCAGCGGCCAATAACATTACAATTCGTTGCCAAAATCTCACAATCGTTTTACTGCAAACCATACATACTAAGTAACAACAAGAAACCAACGACCAAGCCGCCAAAAATCAGCAAACTTTTCTGACCTTCGGTCATGCCGTTGACACCGACACCGTAGCGCTGATTTGCCTTAAATCCCGATACCCCTTCCATCTGACCGAGATTTTGAAACACCGACTTGCGCGCCCCGCAAACGGGACAGACCCAAGTTTGGGGCAAATCTTCAAAAGCCGTGCCAGGGGCAATGTCATTTTTAGGATTCCCTTTTTTCGGATCGTAGACGTAGCCGCAGGCGCGGCACTCGTGCCGATCGAGGGTTTTGGTTTCAGTGGCTCGATCGCTCATAGCTCAAAAAGAGTAGGTAAGCTAATCTTAAAATATACATTAAAAATTATTGCAGAAGATGGAGGATTAATCTCAACTAACTCGTAATTTTAGCTACCCAAAATCTATATAATGTAACAGACAAGTTACAGAACCCTTTCACCTAGGCAGTAATTATTCACCGTGTTTGCACTCAGCGGCTACGAGTATTTCTTAGGCTTCCTGTTAATTTCCAGCCTAGTCCCTATCCTCGCCCTCACCGCGTCTAAGGTACTGCGCCCGAAAAGTCGTCCCTACGACCGACGCACTACCTACGAATCCGGCGTAGAGCCGATCGGCGGAGCTTGGATTCAGTTCAACATCAGATATTATATGTTCGCGCTAGTCTTCGTCATCTTCGACGTAGAGACCGTCTTCCTCTATCCTTGGGCGGTTGCTTTCAACCAGCTAGGACTGTTGGCTTTCATCGAAGCCTTGTTTTTTATCACGATCCTCGTTATTGCTCTTGTCTATGCATGGCGCAAAGGAGCCTTGGAATGGTCTTAAGTTCTGACAAATCACAAAAAGCGCTGATCAACCCAGTCGAGCGCCCGGAAGTTACATCGCAACTCTCAGAGAACGTCATCTTGACAACAGTGGATGACCTCTACAATTGGGCGAGACTTTCGAGCCTGTGGCCGCTGCTTTTCGGCACAGCCTGCTGCTTCATCGAATTTGCAGCTTTGATCGGATCGCGCTTTGACTTCGACAGATTCGGCTTAGTACCGCGATCGAGCCCCCGGCAAGCCGACTTGATCATCACCGCCGGCACAATTACCATGAAGTACGCCCCCATCTTGGTGCGGCTGTACGAACAAATGCCGGAACCCAAGTACGTTATCGCGATGGGCGCTTGCACTATCACCGGCGGAATGTTCAGCATGGATTCCCCCACAGCAGTCAGAGGCGTTGACAAACTGATTCCGGTAGACGTGTACATCCCCGGCTGTCCCCCCCGCCCAGAAGCGATTATTGACGCAATTATCAAACTGCGGAAAAAAATCGCCAACGATTCGATGCAAGAACGCGGCAACTTGCAGCCCACCCACCGCTACTACACCAGACCCCACAAAATGAAAGTAGTAGACGATATTTTGGACGGCAAATACTTGTCAGTTCCGGGCCGGATGGCGCCGCCGAAGGAATTGACAGAAGCAATGGGAATGCCAGTACCGCCGGCCCTGCTTGCAGGACAAAAACAGGAGGTAAACCGTGGCTGAGACAGAATCTGCAATTGTTGAAGCCGGGAAGGTTTCCCAGTGGTTGACTCAAAATGGCTTTGAACACGAAGCTTTAGCGGCCGATAATTTGGGCGTGGAGATATTAAAGGTCGATCGAGAATTCTTAATTCCGATGTCAACAGCACTGTATGCCTACGGGTTTAATTATATGCAGTGCCAGTGCGCCTACGACCAAGGGCCGGGACAAGATTTAGTCAGCGTCTACCACTTGGTTAAACTGACAGATAATGCTTCCAAGCCTGAAGAAGTCCGCGTCAAAGTATTCGTACCCCGCGAAGATCCCAGAGTGCCATCAGTCTACTGGATTTGGAAAGCAGCCGACTTTCAAGAGCGGGAATCCTACGATATGTACGGCATAGTCTATGAAGGACATCCGAATCTGAAACGGATTTTGATGAACGAAGATTGGGTAGGCTGGCCGCTGCGGAAGGATTACATTTCCCCTGATTTTTACGAATTGCAAGACGCTTATTAAGGGAGTTTTGCGAGGGCGGGTTTAGAGCATAAAATTGGACTTTAAAAGTTGATTTTTATGCGAAACTCGCCCTCTGTTTTTTAAATTAACGGCTTGCTAGGCTCTGCCTGGGAACCGATGTCCAAAAACGCAATTTTCACAAAATTATTCGTATGGTTTACGAAACTGCGGGTTTAATAGCTTTACTAAGTATCGTAATAATTTACCTGCAACTTCGCAGGGGTAAGAACAAACCGAATGATAACCAGCTCAAAGCACAGACAGTTGAGCTTAGGCAAATAAACAAGCAGTTACAACAAGGAAATAACCTATTTACCGCCTTTATAGTTCAAATCCTTGCAAGATTTAAGCAAACAGAGGCAGAACTCAAGGCAGCTACTACTGAGAACAATTCTTTGAAGCAGACGGTTCACAAGCTACAACAACAGTTAGCAAGCGTTGAGAGCGAAAGAGAGGAAGTAAGGAAAATTTCAACAAATCTTCGTATTGAAAATATTTACTTTGAACAAAAAGTTGAAGAACTAGAAGGTCATAAAAAAGTTCTTATTCAAGAATTGGGTGGTTCTCTCAGTAGTCAAGATATAGAGTTTATAACGTGGGAATTTTTAATCGAGAAAGTTCAAGAGGTTACTAGACAGCTTAATGAAGTCATAGCCCTAAATCAATCTCTCATTAAAACAAATACGGATTTACAGCAAGAAATAGACGTTCTGAGAAGAGACTTAAATCAAGTTAAAGATAATAATACTAGATTGACACAAGATAATCTACAACTCCGAGCTAGCCAAAACTCTTTAGAGTCAGAAATAAGACGAGAACTAGACCGAATTCAACCTTTAGAGATAGATAATAACCAGCTAGAGCAAGAAAAAACCCAATTAGAAAGAAAGCTTTATGAGTTAAATTCATTAAACTCCAATTCACGTCAATTAGAAACACAAGTTAAGCAACTAGAAGAGAATGCCAGAGAGCTAGAAAAAGCCAAAATAAGTTTAGAGCTACAGCTTAAGGACGAGAAAAGTAGAGTTGCACTTCTTCAGCAAGAAATTGAGAGTTTGAGAATTACAACTCCGGATGAGGAAATTAATCGGCTGCTTGCAAAAATAGCTCAACAAGAAGAGAGCATAAAAGAGCTACGAGAAGAAATTGATAGTTGGAGAATTATAATAGTAGATCCGGATAAAATAATAATAACTCCGGACGAGGAAATTAATCGGCTGCTTGCAAAAATATCTCAACTAGAGAATATCATAAAAAAGCTACTTGCAAGAATAGCTCAACTAGAGGAGAGCATAAAAGAACTAGAGGAGATCATAAAAGAGCTAAGAAAAAAACCTGATGGGACAAGTTTATTAAAAGATTATAATGATTTAGTTTATTTCGTTCAAGCATCTTTAGGAGCTTCAGGCATAGAGGAATTAAATGATTGGGAAAAAACGGAAGATTTTTACTTAGAACTTATCAGTAGACTTTGTTTTATCGATACGATACTCGTAACTAAGATTAGATCCTTGGAATGTGAATTAAATTTCGTTTATCATGAAGATATTGCTGAGGTTTTAGCTGTTAGCTTTAGCTATCCCGGTAAATTCTTGTTTTGGAGTAATGGCGAAATGTGGTTGGAACTAAGTTATTTCTTCAATAGTAAGTTCAATAGTCCGGACAGTTTTCAATCACTAACGGCAGAATGAGGGTTTCAGCCTTCTCAGTGAGGTCGAATGCTAACGGTAGAATGAGGGTTTCAGCCTCGATCTCAAAAACTGTCCGGAGTATTGTAAGTTGTAATTCATAGTTTATAAATCTAACCGATGAGTTCCAACGATCGCAAAACAAAACTAGAATACGGGGATTTTCAGACACCGCTGGAATTAGCCGAGATGGTGTGTCGGAAATTGATAGAACTTGATGTTAACCCCAAAGTCATCATTGAGCCAACTTGCGGGATAGGTAATTTCATTAAAGCTGCTGCAAATTCGTTTCCATCCGCCAGCAAGATTATCGGGGTTGAAATCAATCAAAGTTATTTAAGAGAATTAATAGCTAAGCATGAATTGTTACAGGATGAAAGATGTGAGGTTAAGCACGGAGATTTTTTTGAGTTTGACTGGACATCATTAATCAACCAATTTAATCATATGGTGCTGGTACTTGGCAACTTTCCTTGGGTAACAAACTCACAACAAGGAACTATTAGCAGTGAAAACTTGCCTCAAAAAAGTAATTTTAAAAAGCACACTGGCTTAGATGCACTAACAGGTAAAAGTAACTTCGATATCTCAGAATGGATGCTGATCCATGCGATACAATGGTTGCAAAATCGTGACGCCACTCTGGCAATGCTTTGCAAGACTTCCGTGGCCCGAAAGTTATTGAGTTACATTCATTCAAAAAAACTTAATCTCGCTAGCTGTGCAACTTACAAAATAGATGCTAAAAAGTATTTTGATGCAAATGTTGATGCCTGTTTGTTATTCTGCAAGTTTGACTCAAGCTCGCAAAACTACTTCTGCGATGTATTTAGCAGTTTACACAGTTCAGAATGCCACCGAATCGGATATCAAAAAAATCTCCTGATTAAGGATATAGACTCTTTCAATAAATTGAGTAATTTATATGCTGTAAATTCAGGAACGAAATGGCGATCGGGCGTCAAGCATGACTGCTCGAATGTGATGGAGTTTCGTAAAATTGATAATTTGTTTGTCAATGGATTTGGGGGATCTGTCGAGCTTGAGGAAACTTATCTATTTCCGCTACTTAAAGGATCGGATGTTGCTCAAAATCGAATTAATGGCACAAACCGCTATATTTTAGTAACTCAAAAATTTATTGGCGAGCCAACCGAACCTATCAGCCAGATAGCTCCTAAAACCTGGCGCTATCTGCAGGATTGGGGACAATATCTAGACAATCGCAAAAGCAAAATTTATCAGCACAATCCTCGCTTTTCTATTTTTGGGGTTGGCGATTATAGCTTCAAATTTTGGAAGATAGAAATTTGCGGGCTTTATAAAAAATTAGATTTTAGGTTAATCGGTGAAATAGCTAATAAACCTGCGATTCTTGATGATACTGTTTACTTTCTCAGCTTTGATAGCGAGAGAGTTGCACGTCAAACTTTTGAGCTTTTAAATTCATCCTCAGCAATTAACTTTTATTCATCGATGGTATTTTGGGATGAAAAGCGTCCGATCAAATCCAGTGTCTTAAATTGTCTGAATCTGTCACTGCTGGCAGATTTGGAATATTTAACCGCAGATGCACGCAGATAAAAGCAGATGGATACAGCTAAATATTGACTTGTTCTGGGAGAATGTAGGCTGCTATTTTTGAGAGAATACGTAAAAAATTGTGATATCCTTCCAAATTCCTTATTCGGTTTCTAATAGGGTAAGGTGCGTCGCCATCTACAATCTGCAAGTTCCATTGAAAATCTTACAGCGACGCACCCTACAGATTAGAGACTGGCTAAGCCCTCTGATAGCGCTGATTAACAACCTACTATCCTCTGTAGTGCGTGGAGCTAATAAGAGTGGCAAAGAATACAATTAAATTACTAGATGTCGTTGCATTGACAGTTGACCTTCCTGAATACAACCTGTGGCGTGGACAAGTTGGGACTGTGGTTGAACTGTTGGCTGATAGTGCAGCGTTTGAGGTTGAATTTAGCGATCGCAATGGACGTACTTATGAATCTGTCGGGCTGCAGAAGAGAGCAAATAATGGTGTTGTATTTTGAGCCAGCATCACCTGATATCAAACCCGAAATGGTTACAGCATACGCAGCCCAATAACTTGGGGACTTTATAAAAAATTGGATTTCAGGTTGATAAGTGAGTATCCACTCAATAACCGGGCGTAAATCGCTCAACGATGCACATCAAATGACGCAAAATTGTTCCTGAGTGGGTAGTCCGCCCCGAATTATTGAGCGGATACGAATTTCTCCACTTGGAATCATTCCCTCTCTCTCCCCTATTATTCGCGAAAAATCTTCTCTTCATCCCTTGGGCTTGTCTTGGCCACTAGAAGAATTGCTCCCCCTATTTATTGAGCCGATACCATATATTTATGAAATATGCTGTATGATCCAGCATATTTCATGTAAATGTAGATCGCGAGAAACCGGGTTTCGAGCAACAGAATTAGTAATGATGTGAGAACTGTAAAGAAACCCGGTTTCTGGGTGTACTTCATAAACCTGGAATACGCTGTAAGTTTCTCAGTCCAGCAGTGATTGTCCTGAACTTAGAAACCCTGAATGGAAACAATCCTGCTTTGAAGTTCATTAGGGGTTACATCCTCTACAAAACCTAAAATCCCGTTAGAATTCCTGACTCTGATGAGAGTTCCTGAATAAACTCCGCTAATTCCGGCTCTGAGTTGAGTTCCTGAAGCAGATCCGCTAAATTCGTCGGCCACATCTTGCAGTATAGCTTGCGGCCCATCGAACCTATATGTTAATGCCACATTCTGTACAGGCTCCAACACTATATCATTGACCGTTAAGTCACTCGCTAATCCAATGCGATCTAAATCAGGATCAAAACTTTCGATTATATCGCTAGAATTGATATCTGTAGTGGCAGAATCTATTTCCAGAACGCATAAATTATTGCCAACCCCACTCTCTAAGAAGTCTCTGCCCAAGCCCCCAACCAGAGTGTTATTCCCATCTGTGCCGGATAACAAATCATTGCCTTTCCCCCCAAATAAAATATCATCGCCAGCGTCTCCAAGAAGCCAATCAGCCTCTAGACCACCACTGAGGGAGTCATTTCCCTCCTGTCCATACAGGCCATCTTTTCCTTTTCCCCCAAATAGAGAATCATTGCCTGAAAAACCTATGAGAATATCTTCCCCTTCATTTCCCAGGATTAACTCGCTAGCCCCTGAGCCATTTACTGTATCGTCGCCATAGAGCGCCCAAGATCCTAAAGGAAAATTCGTTAGGTCTCCAGGAAAAAGTTGAATCAATTCCGAGGTGTTGTCGCCAATTAAGCGTAAGGTGCCTGACGCATCCGGTTTTAAAGCCATAGCTAAAATCTCTGTGTGTTGGTCGATTACTAACCCTACTTGAGCCAATACTGGCTCACAAGTGGGTCATAATTCAATTAGAACCGTATTCAATATAACTTGAAACGGTATTTTCCAAAAGCATTGCAACAGTCATCGGCCCGATTCCTCCCGGCACAGGGGTGATAAATTCGGCTACTGTTTTAACAGCATCAAAGTTTACATCTCCGGCTAAACGACTCGTACCGTCTGGATTGACGACGCGGTTGATACCGACATCAATTACTACTGATCCGGGTTTAACCATATTAGCTGTAATCATTTCTGTGCG
>NZ_JAUBQR010000114.1:0-21147 GCF_036701385.1 Microcoleus sp. Pol12B4
TGCGGTTTTCCCACAAACACTAAACCGAATATGCGAGTTAAATTTAGCGCTGTCAAACCGTTAACTAAAAGCAGCACAATTACCAGCCACAAAGGCACAGTCCAAAAACCGTTGAGCCAGCGTCGCATCGCCCAAAAGTTCCCCAAAGGCAACAGCGCTACCATCCCCGCAGCGCCTACTAAATAAGCCGTAGTCGTGGCAGGCATCTTCGACCACAACCCACCCATTTCTGTTAAATCTTGAGTGTTAGTTGTAGTAATAATTGACCCTACGCTCATGAATAATAGGCCTTTGGCGATCGAGTGCGCGAACAGCAACAGCAAAGCAATGTCAACTTGATTTAGCCCCACGGCGATAAACACCAAACCCAAAGAAGCGCTGGTAGAATGCGATAGTGCTCTTTTGATGTCGATTTGGGCGATCGCTACCAAGGAAGCCCCAACAGCCGTCACCGCACCCAAAACCACCAGCACCCCACCAGTCACGGGCGACAGCGCTAAAACAGGCTGAAGTTTAATCAAAACATAAGCCCCAGCGCCCACAACTACAGTATTCCGCATAATCGAAGCCGGGTTGGGTCCTTCCATCGCCTCGTCGAGCCATAGATGGAAGGGAAATTGAGCGCACTTGGCCGTAGGTGCGGAGATTAAAGCCAAACCTAAAAGAGTCGCCACTAGGGGAGACAAAGTTGCAGTTTCCGCCCATGTTTCCAAATCGGAAAAATTCAAACTTCCTGCTAAAGTTGAAAGCGTCACTACTCCCATCAACAGTGGCACGTCTCCTACACGCTTGGTTAAAAACGCATCTCTAGCGGCTGTTACTACCAGCGGTTGAGCGTACCAAAACCCGACTAGCAAATAAGTTGAAAGCGTCAGCACTTCCAACAAAGCGTAAGTTAGAAGCAGCGAATCGCTAATGGCAATGCCGCTAATTGCCGCTTCAAAAAAACCCATCAGCCCAAAAAATCGAGCTAGCGCCCAGTCTTTTTCCATGTAGCCTAGAGCGTAAATTTGTGCTAGCAAACTCAGAACACTAACTAACTCCATTGCTCCGACGCTGACGGTGGAGATTTCTATTGCAAAAGACAAATCTAAATCTGCTGCTTGTACCCAGTGCACTAGCAACTGTTGGGGCGGTTGATCCCAAGTCGCTGTAAAAATAACTGACCCGTGTATGAAAGCCAACACAGTCATCAGCAAATTGAAGTAAGCTGCCGGTCTCGGGCCTGTTGTGCGAACGGTTCCCGTAGACCAAGGCAAAGTTAAAATTGCGCCTATCAAGCCATATAAAGGTACCCACCAACAGGCTTGGAGGAGAAATTGAGTCATCAGAAAAATGGGTAGAAACCCCGTGCTTTTAGCACGGCTTTACATTAATTTAAATCCCCTCGCGGGGTGGATGGGTATGGTTGCCCCTCCGATGAGGTATGGTTGCCTCAAACTCCCATTTCTGGGGTAAAGTTAGCTTCGCCAAGGTTTTCTGAGCTTGTTAGGCTAGCAGCACTACTTCAGTGACCTTAAAGTTGTTTAACTACTAGCGACAGAGCAGGGGACTAGCTTCGCATCCGCCCGGTGTCGTGACTCAAAAAACGTAGTCAGTTAAGACTTAGGCTGGGCAGGATGGCTTGTTAGATTTGTCTTTCAAGCCTCATGCCTTTAGGCTGAGGTTCCTGACTTAATTTATCCCTTAAACTTCAAATTACGGGCTGCCTTTATACAAAAACAGTCGCGGGCGATCGCGTGATACCCTAAAACTTTGACTAAACCCGATCGTATAGTTCTGGCAAAATAATTTGCACCCAAGATTCACTATACATTAAAGTATCAAAACTGAGAATTTTCTCAACACAAAATTAGTTCTTGAGTAGAAGAGGCACTCAAAGAAAAAAATGCCTGCCGATGGGCCAAGACTGCCTTTTTTGCCGATTTCCCCGCGATCCCCCTTTTGGAATCCCCAAATTTCCCGGCAGTGATTAGCTCCGGCTTTACATACCGAACTCTACTTTATATGAGTATTATTACTTACTTTAATCTCCCTGGCTGTCGGCATCTAGCCCTCTTTATATTAAGATTATTAAATAAATATTAAATTATTTTAAGTAACATAAAAAATTTTAATTTTTGTTATTAAACATTATGATGTTAGTTTATATTGTCAAGGTGGACAGCTTCCCCTATTCTTATAGGATAGGAAGCTTTACACTGCATTACTAAAAAATGTGGGCCTCCCCGTCCAAATTTTTAGATTTCTCAAAGATTTGTAACGGTAATTTCGCTCATCCTCAAAGGAGATTCAAAAATGTCAATTGCCGTGGGAATGATTGAGACAAAAGGTTTTCCCGCTGTTGTGGAAGCTGCCGATGCTATGGTCAAAGCTGCCCGCGTTACCCTCGTGGGCTATGAAAAAATTGGCAGCGCCCGCGTCACCGTAATTGTGCGCGGCAACGTGTCGGAAGTCCAAGCCTCAGTCGCAGCAGGAGTGGAATCCGTCAAGCGGGTGAACGGCGGAGAAGTCGTCTCTACCCACATCATCGCTCGCCCCCACGAAAACCTAGAATATGTTCTGCCGATTCGATATACAGAAGCAGTAGAACAGTTCCGAGGCTACTAAGTTCTTAACGCACAAAAATTTCTTTTAACGAAAATTTGTGCCATCGTCAAAAATTAACTGTTTAGTTCCCCAAATATTCAATCAGGAGTAAAACCAATGGCAATTGCAGTTGGCATGATCGAAACCTTAGGCTTCCCCGCAGTTGTAGAAGCCGCTGACGCGATGGTCAAAGCAGCCCGCGTCACCTTGGTAGGCTACGAAAAAATCGGTAGCGCTCGGGTTACGGTCATTGTAAGAGGAGATGTCTCGGAAGTGCAAGCTTCTGTCGCAGCCGGAGTAGAGTCAGTGAAGCGCGTTAACGGCGGACAAGTGATGTCCACCCACATTATCGCCCGCCCTCATGAAAACTTAGAATACGTGTTGCCGATTCGCTATACCGAAGCTGTAGAACAGTTCCGTGAAGGCGTCAGCGGCATTCGCCCTCTCAACAGATCATAAGATAGGCGATCGGCTGTTAGGGGCGTTTGGTAATTAAAAATTAAAAATCGCGATGTTTTTGATTTAGCATTTTTAATTTTTAATTGAGGTGGGTATGGGATATTGGTTATTAGTCATCAGTCATCGGTCATGAGTGATTAGTTACTAGACGAAGCTCTAAAAGGCGGACAGCGGACTGAGGAAAGCTAATTAAAAAAAGACAAGTGACAGTGTAAAAATGACAATTACCAATTACCTATTACCTATTACCTAAAATGCAAATGGCCAAAGTTCTCGGCACAGTTGTCAGTACCCAAAAAGAGCCGACGCTGAGAGGATCGAAATTTCTACTGCTGCAATTCATTGATGAGGAAGGTTCACCAGTTCCCGGCTATGAGGTAGCCGCTGACTGTGTGGGCGCTGGTATCGATGAATGGGTTTTAGTGACCCGAGGCAGCGCAGCCCGGATCGCGCCCGGAAGCGAAAACCGTCCGATCGATGCTCTGGTAGTAGGCATTATAGATACTGTCAATGTAGAAAACCGCCTCATTTACAGTAAAAAAGACGACCCATACGGCTAGTTGCAACCGTTAGCAGTTAGCAGTTAGTGGAAAAATAACTAACAACTAACAACTAACAACTAACAACTAACAACTAACAACTAACAAAAAGATTTTTCAGTTTAGGAGAACTTAATTTATGGCAGTCCGCAACGTTGCGGCTCCCCCGACGCCTTGGTCGAAAAACTTGGCTGAGCCCAAAATTCACGATACCGCCTTCGTACATTCCTTTTCTAACATTATTGGGGATGTGCATATCGGTTCTAATGTGATGATTGCCCCCGGGACATCTATCCGCGCCGATGAAGGCACTCCTTTTTATATCGGACAAGGAAGCAACATTCAAGACGGAGTAGTGATTCACGGCCTAGAACAAGGCCGAGTCACAGGAGACGACGGCAAGTCGTATTCTGTGTGGGTGGGGAAAAATACTTCCCTGACCCACATGAGTTTAATTCACGGCCCTGCCTACGTGGGCGACGATAGCTTTATCGGCTTTCGCTCTACGGTGTTCAATGCCAGAGTGGGCAACGGCTGCATTGTCATGATGCACGTACTAATTAAAGATGTGGAGATTCCCCCCGGTAAGTACGTACCTTCGGGAGCCATTATCACTAATCAGAAGCAAGCCGATCGCTTGCCTGACGTTCAAGATTCTGACATTCAATTTGCGACCCATGTCATCGGCATCAATGACGCTCTGAGAACGGGTTATCGCTGCGCTGAGAACATCGCCTGTCTAGCACCAATTCGCAACGAGAAAAGTACCAACCCAAATATGACTCAAACCAAATATTCTACCCATGCCGGCACCCAATTGAGTCCAACTCTTGCCGATAGCATCCGCAATTTACTAGCTCAAGGATACAGCGTGGGAGCAGAACACGCCGACGCGCGCCGCTTCCGTACCGGTTCTTGGCGTACTTGCGGCCCGATTTCCTCAACCCGTGACTCAGAAGTAATCGCGGCTTTGTCAGCTTGCATGGCTGAACACCAAGGAGAATACGTCCGCTTGATCGGGATTGACACCAAAGCCAAGCGCCGCGTACTAGAAGAAATCGTCCAAAGACCGGGAGACAACGGCTCTAACGGTTCTAACGGTGCGAAAACTCACCAATCTAACGGTAAAGTGGCACAAGCTTCATACCACAATAGCGGTTCCGTGTCAAATGGAAAATTGAGTGCCGAAACAGTGGCTCAGGTTCGCAGCTTGCTAGCTCAAGGCTACAAAGTGGGTACGGAACACGCCGACGCGCGCCGCTTCCGCACCAGTTCTTGGCAAAGCGGGGCTTCGCTGCAAGTCAGAAACGAATCTGAGGCGATCGCCGCTTTGGAAGCTGTGATGAATCAGTACCCGGGCGAGTACGTGCGCTTGATTGGGATTGACCCGAAAGCTAAGCGGCGTATCGTTGAAGAACTTATTCAGCGTCCAGACGGACCCGTGGCTCAATCGGCTAAGCCGGCAGCAACATCGGGATACAAAGCAGCTTCGACTGGTTCGGCCAGCAGCGGAAGTTTGACTGGCAAGACGATCGACCAAATCCGCAACCTGCTTTCCCAAGGCTACAAAATTGGCACGGAACACGCCGACGCGCGCCGTTTCCGCACCGGTTCTTGGAGCAGTTGCGCCCCGATCTCATCCAACCGCGAATCTGAAGTGATTTCTGCCCTCGAAAGCTGTCTCAAAGAACACAGCGGCGAGTACGTCC
Organism: Microcoleus sp. Pol12B4; assembly: GCF_036701385.1. Taxonomy (NCBI): domain Bacteria; kingdom Bacillati; phylum Cyanobacteriota; class Cyanophyceae; order Oscillatoriales; family Microcoleaceae; genus Microcoleus; species Microcoleus sp. Pol12B4. The sequence goes on from NZ_JAUBQR010000114.1 coordinate 5,297, forward strand.
GTTTGCTTGGCATCGACTCCAAGGCGAAGCGCCGGGTACTCGAAGAAATTATCCAACGACCTTAATTTGCCTGGTAATTAGTTTGTTTCTCCCGTTAAGCCGTCGTACAGGTGTCCACGGGAGAAATCCAAACGGATTGAAGTTGGATTTGAGATAGTTGAAAAGCTCGATTGAGAAGAGTGAGTCAAACAAAATCTAGAATCTTCTGGAACTTTCTAGAAAACGTTAAAGGATCAATCTTCTCAGTATTAGTAAATTATCGTTTCTTAGATTGAGAGGGTTAAATTTATTAGTCGAAAAAACCCATAATTTAAAGTCTTTTGATCTAAAAAAATAGCTCCTTTAATGGTGAAGTTGAATGTATTTATCGCCACTGCAATTAAGTAGCAACTCTCAGATTTTGATGAGTGGCGATGTAGTTGTGAATGAGGGTGCGGCGATCGCCCTTGGAGCAATCCTGCAAGCAGATCCGGGCAGCCGGATCTCAATCGCCGCCGGTGCATGTATCGGTATGGGAGTTATCCTTCACGCCCGTGAAGGTACTCTGGAAATCGCGGCGGGCGTTATTCTGGGTGCAGGGGTGCTGGTGGTAGGTGCGGGAACGATCGGGGAAAATGCCTGTATTGGGGCCGGGACGACCCTAATAGATCCTTGTATCGAAAAAATGCAAATTATGCCAGCAGGTTCTCTAATGGGAGATACCAGCCGCCAAGCCGCCGCAGAAGAAGCAACCGCAACACCGCCAACAGCAGCGCCAACATCACCCGAAACCCCCGAAGCCACTACGCCACAAGTTGATCGACCGATCGAGCCGATCGAGCCGATCGAGCCGATCGAGCCGATCGAGCCGATCGAGCCGATCGAGCCGATCGAGCCGCCACAACCCGCCCAAACACCGCCTCAAACTGCGCCAGAGACTGCCCCAGAGCCCGCGGAATCCACCGCCCCAGAGCCTCCCCAACCAGGGGAAACGCCAACTATTCTGTACGGTCAAGCTCACATCAATCGGCTGTTGGGGACGCTGTTTCCGCACCGACAAGCTTTTAATCGCTCGGAGGAAAATGGCCAAACTCTATCGGGTGGTTCCGGGTAGCCGTCATTTCGCCAAAAGGCAGCTATGCTGAAGGCAGATAGATCAAATATAAATAGGTAATCTCATATTATTGGTAGCTCAGCAATTTGTAAGGCCTTGCAGCAGCAATCTGTGTCTTGTAGCTCGTGCAGTCTGTCTTCTCATCTGAGAAACTATAAACTATCAACAAATTTTTATTTTGGGAAGTTTCTAAGGGTAATAGAAGATGGACGGACAAACGGATCGTAACAGTCACGAAGAACGATCGCAGCGCCAGGAATACTTCAAAGACACTGCTTTGGGTTTGGTATCCACCAAGAGTTTTCCGGCTATTGTGGGGACTGCTGACATGATGCTGAAGTCGGCAGGAGTGATTTTAGTAGGGTACGAAAAAATTGGTTCCGGTCACTGTACGGCGATCGTCCGGGGCAGAATTTCGGATGTGCGTTTGGCTGTGGAAGCGGGAGCTCAAACTGCTGAACAGTTCGGGCAGTTTGTTTCTAAGTTGGTGATTCCTAGACCTTTGGCTAATTTGGAAGTGGTTTTGCCGATCGGCTTTCGGCTGACTGAACTTTCCGAAAGTGGCAATTATTCTCGGCTTAGCAACCAGGCGATCGGTTTGCTCGAAACCCGCGGATTTCCGGCAATGGTCGGTGCTTGCGATGCTATGCTCAAATCCGCAGACGTACACTTGGCAGCTTACGAGAAAATTGGCGCCGGTTTGTGCACGGCAATTATTCGCGGTGCAGTTGCCGATGTAGCAGTAGCCGTAGAGGCCGGGATGTACGAAGCTGAGCGAATTGGCGAGTTGAACGCGGTGATGGTTATTCCGAGGCCTTTGGAAGATTTGGAACAAACTTTACCGCTGGCGAGTTGCTGGATAGAGCAGCGTAAACCTGTGATGATGCCCGTCTCGGTTAAGGAAAAGGAACAAGAATTGATCGAACTTCCAGATTTGGAGAAATTGAGGGTTTATGTCGAAGAGGAAATTAATCGGTAATTGGTAATTAGGTAACAAAAGTTTGTAGAGGCGTGCTGTTGCAAATACTGAGACGAAGTTTGTCAAAAAAATATATAGTTTACTCGGTGGGACTTTGGGCAACAATTTATACTGAGTAGCGGTCTCAAACTTAATTGCGCGATCGAGCCGATCGCAGCCGCATCAAGAAACACACAGCACCAAGTAAAACTAGACTTTTAAGCGAAAGTCGATCGGGTAAACGAACTGACTAATAAGTCAATCCAGCCGACGTGCAGAGCCTTTCAACAGGATTTAACTACTGTTAAAATAAACCAAAAATCCTGTCTAGGGTAGATTGCCGGGAATCATTTAAGAGTTAATCTGACTGCGGGTGGATGCTCTTTCAACAGATTAACGGCTGTCGAACTCAAAACTGACTGCACAGGAATCACCCCCAGCATCAAGCAATCCTGAAAGTTGACCTATGAACCTCAAACAATTTTACAAGCGTGGTTTGCACAGCGCTAAGAAAGGAAACTATGAAGCGGCACTTGAGGACTTCGATGAGATACTGCAAGTCAATCCCGCCGATGCCAAAGCCTACAACAATCGCGGCTTGGTTTACTATTACATGAAAGACTACCAAAAAGCGATCGCCGACCTCAGCAAAGCCCTAGATATCAATCCTAATTTCTTCGAGGCTTACTTGAATCGAGGCAATGCTTGGCGTCATCTCGGAGAACACGAAAAAGCCATTGAAGATCTCAACTGCGCTTTAGCAAATAAGCCTAACAGCCACGCTATCTACAACAACCGAGGACTTGTACTTGCTAATTTAGGAAATTACGAAGAAGCAATAGAAGACTACGATCGAGCTATATCTATCAATTCCCACAATTATAAAACCTATTACAACCGGGGGCGCGCTTACTACCTTTTGGGAGAAAAAGAGGCAGCAACGGAAAACTTTAACGAAACGCTGCGGTTGAATCCTAAATATATCAAAGCTTACATAAATCGAGGTCTCTGTTACCACCAATTAGGAGACAATACGCAGGCGATTGCCGATTACAACACTGCACTCGGAATCGATCCACACAATGTTTATGCCTATTATAACAGAGGTTGCGTTCGCTATAAATTAAGACAAATGCAGCTTGCAATTGAAGACTTTGATAAAGCAGTGGAACTCGATCCGAACTATGTGAAAGCTTATCTCAACCGGGGTTTAGCGCTGTATAAACTTGGAGATATTACGGCAGCCAATAAGGATTTCTACCATGTAATGTGCATTAATGCTGAAGCTTATTTATACTACCAAGCACAGAGGTGTACGCCTGACATTAATTCGTACTTCAAGGAAGCGCCACAGGTCGAACTTAATAATGCTGCCGAATACTACAACACAACATTAAATACGATGTCAACTTCCTTAAGTTCAGCAGCATTAAACGCGGTCTGGAATCAAGAAGATTTGGAGAACAGAGACTCGATTATCTGTGAAGGTGAATTTATTAATGATTGATTTAGTCAGTAATCAAGGATCTTCGGTACTTAGTCGGCTAAAATGTTACAAGAATATCCAATTGTAGCACACTAAGTACGGAAGATCCATAAACATTAACTGAAACTAAAGGATTGCTATATCACTCTGATTGTTGATTATCCGTCTCTCGCCAACTGTTGGAGAACTTGTAACTCTACATCCATCGCTATGCGTCACTTATAGCGTTTTTATCTTTTCACGCTTTTATTTTAATACTCCGAGAGTGACAGAAAAGAGGTAAGGTTCGGTAACGCCATTCAAGATTTTAAGCTCAGCCGTTCTCCCGCAAGGGGAACTTCAATTTCCGTTTAACACTTGAACAATTGAATCAGTAAGTTCCTGAAAGCTTGCTCTCCCAAGCCGCGGGACAGCAGCAAGGGCTAGGTTCTCTTCTATATGTTTTGGCGCTTTCATCCCTACAAGGGCACTCAGGAGGCCAGGGGCGCTGCGGGTATATTGGAGCGCCCGCTGGCAGTCTGTCTGCAAGCGATCGCCAAAAGCAGAAGCAATCTTTTCTGGGATCTGACCGATAACCTGCGCTTCACAGATCGACCTACTGGCGATCGCCCAAATGCCTAAACGATCTGCAGCTTCCAATACTGAAACTTGTTCTCCTTCGATTGTTTGAGTTGGAGTTAGCACCGCTTCCGGCATCCCCATATTCAAAGGAAGCTGGATAAACCGAAACCCATCCTCTTTGTTCCCAGCTACTTCCCGAGCAATGGACTTCGCACGCGCCAGATAGATATGGTACTTTTCAGTTGGAGGTACGCGAAAAGCATTCCAAGTTGCCACACCGTAATTAGCAATTTTTCCAGCTAAAACCGCACCTTCAAGTACCTCAAAAACCTCTCGCAACCGATTGTAAAAAGTATCGGGTTCAACTTGAGAAAGTAGCTTTTCTGGATTGTGAAGATAGTAGACATCGATTGTCTCAATGCCGAGGTTGGCGAGGCTCCAATTAAGCTGATCTTGAATGTATTCTGGGTGGATGCAGTAACGCTCCTCAGCCAAATCTGCCATGCTGACAGTAGAGTTGTTTGGCTCGACGTACTGCTGATAAAACCACTCTACATGGTTGGGAGTTGGATGCGGAACAACGCCGCCTTTCGTGCAGATAATTAGTTCATCTCTTGAAGCCTCTCCCGATTCCAAGAGACGCCGGATAGCCTTTCCGACACTCCGCTCTCCGTACTGGTAGCGGTAGTTAATTGCTGAGTCAATTACGTTGGCACCCCGCCGAACCGATTCCACTACAGCGGACGCCACAAGAGTGTCAGTATACTCATCTGGTTCCCCAAGGTAGGTGCCAATTCCAATCGAGCTGGCAACGAGCGAACCAGTTTCTCGGAAGTGATCGGCTGCACAGTTTTTTTTGTGCCGTTCCCTGTAACGCCCCGTTCCTTCTGCGGTAGCTCTGCCTGCGATCGCGATCGCATTACTACTTCCTAACATAAAAATCTTTTGCCTTCTCTTAAATAAACTAATCAGGAATTTCGCAAGTCTAAGCGATGCTTGATTTAAAATTCTCCTCAAAGTGAGCCAGGTAGAAACGCGATCGCTCGCGCCTCTACATTTTTAGACCAGATGTTTGGGAGCCTCTATTAACTGGCGATCGACGAGATAGGAAAAATAAGTCCGAAACAAACTCGCATCCGCTTGCGGGCAGATAATATCCGTTCCACAAAGTTCCTTCAACGCATTCTGGCAATCGAATTGCAGCGTGGCAGATTTAGCCATTTCTGCTTCCGAAACTTTTTCGGAGAAAAGACCGACAAGCGGATACAACGCATTTTCTGGAGAATATCCAGCGCGATTGATTATTTCTGCTTGCCAAGCCTCAGACGAAACTCGTTTGATGGGATAACCCATTGAGCAAATCCAGCCAAGCAATTCGCTCATTTGAAAGGACTGAGGGTTGACTAAATGAAAAGTCTTTCCGAGCAATTCTTTTTGCCTCGAAAGATGAACGATCGCTCGGCTCACATAGTCAACAGGCGCTACATTCATCAGCTTATCGTCATCGGGCGCGCATCCAAGTTGCACGCAACCAGCGATTAACCTGTACAGTAAGTCACTGGGATTGCAGACCCCTGTTTGGCTGTCCCCAGAAATGCGACCTGGCCTGTAAATGCTAACAGGAATGCCCCGACCGCGCGCTACCTCTACTAACTTTTCTGCCACCCACTTAGTCTGAGTGTAAGCGCCTTTTAGACCCTCTCCCGGAGTGAGTTCATCCTCCTCTCGCACCACCTTAATCCCAGATTCTCCCATTGCCGAGACAACGGAAATCGTAGAAATTAAATGGACTGGTTTTAGCTTACTTTGACTCGCCAATCTCAGAACTTCCTGCGTCCCCAAAACGTTAGCGGGTTTGAGAACCGAGTAGGGATAAGTAAACTTGACAAACGCGCCATTGTGGTAAATGACATCAATTTTACTGGCTAAAATTCGGAACTGCTCCTCGGAAAGCCCCAAAAGTGGTTGAGACAAATCTCCAGCAATTGGGATAATGCGATCGCTGCTGCTTTCATCCCAAATTAAATAGGATTCCAGGCTGCTTTGAATTCGCTTTTTAGCTGATTCTGAATCGGCAGAACGGACTAGGCAATAAATTTCTGCTTGAGTTTGTTGCAAGAGGTCGCGGAGTAAAAAGGCTCCCAAAAAGCCCGTCGCACCTGTTAAGAGAATGCAAGCTGGTTCAGTTTTTGGCTCGCTCAATGGAGTTGCAGGGCGAATTGCCGGATCTAAAACAACTTCAGCGTTAATATCGAAACTTGCAGTGCGATCGCCCGCAGAATCCGCCCCATGCTTCATCTCAATATTCTTTGCTAAAGCAGCGATGGTAGGCGCTTCAAAGAAACGGCGCAAGGGCAATTCCTTTTGGAAAGAATCTCTTACTTTTGCTAGCAACTGAGTAATCAGTAATGAATGTCCCCCCAAATCAAAGAAATTGTCATAAATTCCCACTTTTTCCAGCCCTAGCAGCTCAGCCCAAATCTCAGCAAGCATTTTCTCCATGGGAGTGCTAGGAGCGACAAAAGTATCTGCTAAATCGGCTCTCGCCGCCTCCGGCGCTGGGAGCGCCCGCCGGTCTATTTTTCCATTAGCCGTGAGGGGCAATGCTTTCAGTACGACCAAAGCAGAAGGAACCATGTAGTCGGGCAGTTTTTCTTTTAAAAATGACCGCAGCTCGTTAATAGCGAGCGCTGATTCCCTCGCGGGTACAACATAGGCCACTAAGCGCTGATTCCCAGGTTCATGTTCCAGTAGCAAAACTACTGCTTCGCGCACAGCAGAATGTTGAGATAGCGCTGCTTCTATTTCCCCCAATTCAATGCGGAACCCTCGCAGTTTAGCTTGGCTGTCTATCCGCCCTAAAAACTCAATATTTCCGTCCGGCAAATACCGAGCCAAATCTCCTGTTTTATACAGACGCGCTCCTGGTTCGGCGTCGAAGGGGTTGAGGATGAATTTTTCTTCTGTTAAGTGGGGTTTGTTTAGATAGCCGCGAGCTAAAGAAGCACCGCCGATGTATAACTCGCCGGACACGCCAATGGGAACTGGCTGCAAGTGCGAATCAAGTAAATAAATCTGCGCGTTATTGATAGGGCGACCGAGAGGAACTGTCTCAGAAATGCAATTTTCTAGGTCTTTGATGGGATAAGCCAGCACGCCTACGGTTGCTTCTGTTGGCCCGTAATGGTTGAAAACTAAACAGTCGGGGGCGTATTTCTCAATAGTTTCCAGCAAATTCCAACTTAAGGCTTCGCCGCCAAGGATTAATCGCTGTTTCGGCAAAACCTGCGCCGGATCGGAAGCAGTTAATAAAGCTTTTAGATGGGAGGGAACGATTTTGAGACAGTCAATGGAATGCTGCTGAAAGTAAGCAGCGATCGCCTCTGGATCGGTGGCGCGTTCCTGGGAAATTATGTGAAGGCTTCCTCCCGTACATAAAGCTGGAAAAATTACTGTATTTCCTAAGTCGGCTGCCAAGGTAGAAACGGTTGCGAAACTGCCACCTGATGGCAGGTTTAGCTGTTCCTGAATGCTGTAGAGGTAATTGACGAGCGATCGGTGTTCAATTGCCACTCCCTTTGGCGTGCCAGTGGAACCGGAAGTATAAATGACATAAGCTAAATTTTCAGGAGAGAGAGGAGGAGAGGGAGAGGGGGAGACAGAGGGAATTTCTGCGTCTAAGCAAAGGATTTTTGCCTGAGTTTTTGGCAAGTTTTCGATTAGCTGTTGTTGCGTTAATAGCACTGCCACTCCGGCATCCTGCAACATCAAGGCGAGCCGCTCTTTTGGCATGGCCGGATCGAGTGGCAAGTACGCGCCGCCTGCTTTGAGAATGCCGAGCATTCCGGCGATCGCATCCACAGATCGCTCAGCACAAATTCCCACTAATCCTTCGGATTTAACTCCTAATTCTTGTAGGTAATGAGCGATTTGGTTCGCGCGGGCGTTGAGTTCCCGGTAAGTGAGCTGCTGATTTTCACAGATCACCGCAAGGCGATCTGGTACGCGCTCCGCTTGTTGCTCAAATAGCTGGTGAATGCACTTGTCTTTTGGGTAATCTTTCTGTGTTTGGTTGAACGCAACTAAGACTTGGTGGCGGGCGCGATCGCTGAGAATTTCCAACTCGCCGAGAGCGGTTTCTGGGTGATTAGCTGCACTTTTTATTAAGGTGTAGTATTGCTCTGCTAAACATTGGATCGCTTGTTCTCCTATCAAGACCGGATCGTAGTGAAACTCAGCGATGAGAGCATCCTCTCGGCGCACGCAGGAGAGTTTAACTTTGAAGCGATCGCCGCAGACATATTGCTGGTAAATTGAAAAATCTACGCCAGCCGCGGCATGCTTTTCTAGTTGTTCCTCAAACTCAAAACAAAATGGAAATCCAGGCGAGCCGTTTATATCTTCCCGGTTGAAATATTCCTGCCATTTATAAGCATCGCTTTGGGATTGCTGAATTTCCTGCCATAATTCCTGAAAGGTAAAATTTTCTTGCAGTTGGCTGCGAAGCGGTAAAAACTTGGCAAATAGACCGAGTGCTGGTTCTAATTCTTCATATTTGCGATTGTCGAAGGCGGTGCCAATAATGATTTCTGCCTTTCCCAACCGCCGCCAGAGCAAAGTTTTCCAGCAAGCTAGAAAGAAAGCAGATATTGAGGTTTTGTAGCGGCGGGCGATCGCTTCTATTTCTGCTAGTAAACTCAGTTCTATTTTAACCTCAAAAAAATTCGGTTCAAATCGATCGGACGCGCTGCTATTTTTAGTTTCAAAAGGCAATTTTAAACTGGCTAGGGCCGAGTAATCCCGCTGAGTCCAATATTTTTTGCCCTCTGTCGCCTCTTCATCCTCAATCAATTCATTCTGCCATTCCGAATATTGGACATATTGCACCACTTCGTCGGCTAGTTCCTCACCTTGCAAGCAAGCTGCATAACACTGGCTAATTTCTCTAATTAGATTTTTGATGGTGCGGGAATCGGCGCACAGGGAAGGCAGGCTGACAAGCAAAATGTGCCTGTTTGCTGATAGAGAAATTAAGGATAAGCGCCAAATTGGATTTTGCTCAAAGTTGAAAACTGAGCGCTTTTCGTTTTGAAAAATTTCAGGGAGTTTAGCCGCTTGTTCTGGCGGGGTAAAGCATTCGAGATTAACGATCTGCCAGGAAATTAAGCTGCGATCGCCGATGACTTGAATCGGAAATTTAATCCCAGAACGTCGCTGAAAGCTCGTCCGCAGAATTTCGTGGCGATCGCTGACTTTTTGCAGCGCTTCTTTTAAGGCATTTGTTTGGAGATTACCCTCGATCAAAATCGCACATTGAGCGCGGTAAGCGGGACTATCTTGTTGCAACAGCCACAGATATTTTTGTTGAGGAGAAAGCCGAAATCCATTAATTGTTTGCATTGGTTATATTGCTTTATGTTTTAGGATCGCCAGGGACTTAAGTCCAAAGCTTATAGCTCAAGTCCGTTAAAACTCACATCTTGCACCATTCTCAAGAACAGGCTTTCCGGCCTGTGAAGCGAAGAGTAGATTTTATTGTGGGGTGGGCAGGAGAGCCCGCCCATAAAAGGCTGATTGAGAATGGTGCAACATATAAGTTAAAACAGACTATGGGAAAGGCGTTGAAGTGGCGAATACTGGCAATTTTAACTTCCTAGCAGAGTCGGATAAAGCAGAATTTGGCGGGATAGAAGTCAGCTTTTAAATCTCTGCTTCACCGATCATTTCGCCCATCGCTACCACAATTTTGCGCGGCCCGACAAATGGATTGCGGCTGTGAGCCGCCAACATATTATCTAACATTAATATGTCGCCAGCTTGCCAAGGGAAACTAACGGTTGCCTGCTGATAGACGGCCTGAATTTCTGCCATTACCGAGTCTTCAATCGGAGTGCCGTCGCCGTAATAAACATTGCGAGGCAGGTTTGCTTCTCCAAAGACAGATAATAAGGAGTTGCGGACGGCGGGATCTAAGCAGGAAATGTGGTGCAAAGGAAGTTGGTTAAAAAATACCATATCTCCAGTTTTGGGGTGCTTGGCGATCGCCGGCCTCCGCTTGCGAGTTCTGAGCTTATTTCCGTCTTTCCACTCAAATTCTATGCCCGCTTGACGGCAATATTGTTCCACCTCAGTTTTATGCGCCGTTTTGAAAAATTCTTGCCAGCTTACATCGAGTCCGTCGGTGTAATTGCGGACGTACATCAGTTGCTTTTGGGCAAATTTTTCTCGGAGTTTGGGGTCTAGCAACTGGTAAACTTTCCGGCAATCAACGATCGGGGTTTCGCCGCCTGACTGCGCGGGTTGAACGCAGAAAAACCAGATTTTCATTGGCCAGCGGTGCAGGTGCGAACTTTCGTTGTGAAAGAAGATGGTTTGCTCGGCGGGATAAGGGGTCGAACCGTAAACTTTTCCGCCGATTCCTTCGCGCGGCAAATCTCCGTACTCGCCGAACAGTTGCGGACAAATCCCCAAGGCAAACTGCTCGAAAGTAGAAACTAAGGGTTCGATGAAGCCTCGAAACAAAATTGCACCGTGTTGCTGCAATTTGGTCTCGATCGATGTTCGGTTGTTTTTCGCCCAATCAATGAGATCGACATCGCTGGCAGCGGGTTTAATGACTAGCGGGAATAGTTCCCCAGGCTGGAGAAATTCGGTTTTGATCAACTCGCCGTCTGGCAGAGTGACTACTTTCGGTTTAACACTCTTAAACTTGCTAAAATTCAGCTTTTCGCGCTTGACTTCTTGCATTGCTTGTTGTTTTTTTTCCGCTTCCGTGAGAATTTCTAAGTTATTTAACCGAGTCTCAGGCTCCGCCACAATGCTGTTGAGTAAGGTTTCAAAACGGCTGGACATTTGCTCGATGGCGGCGGCCTCGAAAAGGTCAGTGTTGTACTTCCAAGTGCCTGCAATTCCCTGCTCGGTTTCTCCCACGAAGAGAACTAAATCAAATTTGGCGATGCCGCTGTCTTGTTCTAAGGGTGTCAAAGTTAACCCGCCTAGCTCTAAAGCAGGCATGGGCATATTTTGCATGACGAATAAGACTTGAAAGAGCGGTGTTTGATTCAGGCTGCGATCGGGCCGCAATTCCTCCACCAATTTGTCGAATGGTAAATCCTGGTGAGCGTAGGCTTTTAAGGTGACTTCGCGCACGCGATCGAGCAATTCAATGAAAGTAGGATTGCCGCTGAGATCGCCGCGCAAAAGCAAGATATTGACAAAGAAACCAATCAGAGCCTCTGTTTCCAATTGGGTGCGGTTGGCGAGGTCGGTGCCAACCACCATGTCATCCTGATTTGTCGATCGATATAGCAGCGTTTCAAGAGCAGCTAGCAACGTCATAAATAGGGTGACATTTTGTTGGCGGCTCAGCTTGTTGAGCGCGGCAGAAAGGTTTGGGGAAAGCTGGAAAGGTTGAAGGGCAGCGCGATAGGTAGAAACAGCGGCGCGCGGTTGTTTGGCAGGCAGTTGCAGCACTGGTAAGGGATTGCCTAAGTGTTGCTTCCAATAGGCAAGTTTTTCTTCTAAAACTTCCCCAGAGAGCCAGTTTCGCTGCCACACGGCATAATCGGCGTATTGGATGGAAAGTTCGGGAAGTGGGGAGGGTTTGCCAGTGCAAAAAGCTTCGTAGAGGGTTGCCATTTCCCGCACGAGTACCCCTAGGGACCAGCCATCTGCAACGATGTGATGGATGGTTAGCAATAAGATAAATTCTGTGTCGCCTAACTGTAGCAAAGTGACTCGCATTAATGGCCAGTTTGCTAAGTCAAAAGGTTGCCGCGCTTCCTCGGCGGCGAGCCGCATGGCTTCTGCTTCTCGCTGAGATTGAGGAAAGTGCTGCAAATCTATAACTGAGAGCGCGAAAGTAGGTTCGGGAATTATTAACTGAATGGGCCGCCCTTCCACCGCGCCAAAAGTTGTCCGCAAGGCTTCGTGGCGATTGATAACTGCTTGGAAACTGCGCTCTAATGCTGTTACGTCGATCGCACCTTTCAAGCGCACGGCTGCGGGGATATTGTAAGCCGGATCGCCCGGTTGCAACCGATCGAGAAACCAGAGCCGCTGTTGTGCGAAAGAAAGGGGCAATTCTCCATCCCGCGAGACACGCTCGATGGGGGGTGCTTCCAGTTTTTGCTCGCTGCTGCTGATTTGAGAAATGCGATCGCTCAAACTTGCCACTGTTGGCGATTCAAATAAGACGCGCAGGGGCAATTCAATTTTAAACGCTTCTCGCAGGCGCGCGATCGCCTGAGTAGCTAATAGGGAATGTCCTCCCAATTCAAAGAAGTTATCCTCGCTGCCAATTCCCTCGACGCCTAACACTTCGCTCCAGATGCCAGCAACCATTTCTTCCACAGGCGATCGCACCGCGGAGATCGCGCTTTTTTCCGGTGCAGGCAGCGATCGGCGATCCACCTTGCCATTCGGCAAAAGCGGCAGCGCCTCCAGCAGCACGAAGGCTGAAGGCACCATATACTCCGGCAATTTTTGTTTTAAATCGCCGCATAACTCATCTGCAAGGCTCGACGATTGAAACTCTGAAAAACTGTTTTCTGCCTGGTGTCCAGCGATATAAGCGACTAGACGCTTGTTGCCCGGGCTATCTTCCCTGACGATAACAGCCGTCTCCCGCACGGCTGGATGTCGCTCCAATACAGCCTCTATTTCTCCTAGTTCGATGCGGAAACCGCGAATTTTTACCTGGCGATCGATGCGCCCTAGAAATTCGATCGTTCCATCGGGAAGCCACCGCCCTAAATCTCCGGTTTTGTACATTAAATCTTTGTCAATTCCTGGCAGCGGTTTTGCTGTATTTGGAAAGGGATTTTCAACAAAGCTTAATTGAGTATTCTTTTCATCTTTCCAATAGCCCTCGCCGACACCAAATCCCGACACGCAAATCTCTCCCGGCACTCCGACGGGCACTAACTTCATCTGAGAGTCGAGGATGTAAAGATTTAAATTGGCGAGGGGTTGGCCAATGGATAGCGATCGCTGATTTTCCGGCAAAGGTTTTTCAATAATTGCCTGCGTAATATCGTCAGCCGCTTCTGTAGGGCCATAAGCATTGACAACGCCGATCGAGGGATACAGGCGCAACCACTGATTCGCCAACTCTACCGAGACGGATTCTCCCGTTACCATCATCCATTTTAAATTGGGGAACGCTCGTTGCTGCGGCGATAATTTTGAAAGATAATCTGTCAATCCTCGGACAACGGTGGGAACGAGTTCGACGAGGGTTAATTTGTGTTTTTGAATGACTTCAAACACTTTTTCTGGATTGTAAATTGTTTCCGCGTCGGCAATTACGGTTTTTCCGCCAATTAAAAGAGGCGCTAAAAATTGCCAAACCGAAATATCCGATGAAGCAGGAGCGCTTTGCAAAAAAGCAAACTCTTCAGTCAATCCCCGCGCCTCAAATTGGGCGTAAATGTGATTGAGCGCGCCGCCGTGTCGGATAATAGCTGCCTTGGGCAATCCGGTGGAACCGGAGGTATAAATTGCGTAAGCTGGATCGGTGCCGCGATTGCTAGTTTCTAAATTGGCTGCAGGCAGTTTATCGAAATCGCGGCGATCGCATATCTGAACCTCGGCGGCGATCGCCGCGCCCTCCGGCTTGACATCTAAACAAGCCAAATATTTTAACTGAGGGCAATACTCGATTTGGCTTGCCAAAATCTCTAAAAATGAAGCGTCTGTTAAGAGAATCCGCACTTCGCTGTGAGAAAGCATATAGCGAATTCTCTCAGCAGGATAAGTGCTGTCAATGGGAACGTAGACTCCCCCCGCTTTTAAAATAGCGAGAATAGCGATGAGAAAATTCGGACTCCGTTTTTGCAGAATTCCCACCAGTTGCCGATTTTTGACTCCTAAACTCTGCAAAAATCTGGCGAGTTGATTCGCTTTTGCGTTCAGTTCGCGATAAGTTAACTGAGTTTCTTCAAAAACAACAGCTATGCGATCGGGCGTTTTTTCGACTTGGCTTTCAAATAACTCGTGAATCGTTCGATCGACAGGATACTCTCTAGCATTGTCGTTAAAATTTTCTAAGAGCTGGCGGATTTCCGATTGGCTTAAAAAACTAAGATCCGCAATTTTAAGGTGAATGTTGTTGGTGACGTTTTCCAAAAGATTGACATAGTGTGCCGTCAGTCTTCTGATGGTTTCATCTTTGAAAAGCAAGCCGCTGTACTCAATTTTGCCGACAATCCGATTGCCATCGACTTTCAAAGCAATTGTTAAATCATTGCCGAGTTGCGCCAGATCGCTTGCAGAGTGAATGTTTTCCCATAAAACCGCTACGTCAAAAATTGGACAGCGACTCTGAGTTTCAGGAAGTTTTAACAACCGCACTAATTCTGCAAACGGATAATTTTGGTGGCTGTAGGCAGCGATCGCAGTATCTTTGAGTTGCAGCAGAAACTCTTTAAAAGTCAGTTGAGGAGTTACAGTGGAGCGCAGCGGAACCACTCGATTAATTAAGCGATCGCTTTTTTCTGGGTTATAAACCGGCGAGCCGACAATAACATCCCTATTGCTCGTATATTTGTGGAGCAGTATTTTAGCGGTAGCGAGGAGAATTAGATAAATTGACAAATCGGATTTTTTTGCCAACTTAAAAATCGTTTCAGACAGTTGGCTCGACAGTTCAAATGTGACCTCTCGCTCTTGACCGCTATCTAGCACAGGTCTTACATAATCGGCTATCAAAGTTGTCTCCGGCAGTTCCCCGGAGAGCTTGTTTAACCAATAAATTTGTTGAGACAACAAGTTATCAGAAATGGGGGTAAGCGGCCTGATTTGATTGGCTACGGCTATCATCGATCGTCTCCTTACATTATTAAAAAAATTGAAAAAAGTTATGGCAATTAGGAATTCAAGCAATCGGACAAGGCTTGTTTGAGAATCAGGCAGCCTTTTTTCAAAATCGGCCATTCTATAGTTAGCGGGGGCAAGATTTTGATCGCGGTATCATTTCTCCCAACTCTCTCGACGATTAATCCCAACTCGAAACACCGCGAAGTGACCTTTTTAGCAAAACTGGCACCGCCAAACTTTACCAAATCAATGCCCCAAATTAAACCAATTCCTCGGATCTCTATTTTTTCGCTGATGGGGGCGATTTCTTCGGCGAGGAATTTTTTTAACAAAAACTCTTTCACTTGTACTTCGGGTTCAAGGCGGATATTCTCTCGATACTCTAGAGCAGCGGCAGCTCCTACGAAAGCGAGTTGATTTCCCCGAAATGTACCCGTATGTTCGCCCGGTTCCCAAATATCCAACTCAGGTTTAATCAACAAAAGCGACATCGGAAAGCCGTAACCGCTGATCGATTTGGAGAGAATTACCATATCGGGAACGATATTAGCTCTTTCAAATGAGAAGAATGGCCCTGTCCGCCCGCAACCCACTTGAATGTCGTCGCAAATTAATAAAATGTCGTGGCGCGAGCACAAGTCTCTGAGTTGTTGCATCCACTCGACGGGCGCGACAATTACTCCCCCTTCAGCTTGCACTGTTTCAAAAATAATTGCCGCTGGTTTTTCGATTCCAGAATTGACATCATTTAGGACTGCTTCGATATAACCGATAGTATTAAAACTTTCCATGAACCCATAGGGATAGGGCATAAAAGTGACGTTATTTGAGGTTACGCCTGCCCCCGCTCTCGCTGCTATATTGCCAGTCGCAGCTAAACTGCCTAACGTCATGCCGTGATAGGCTCCCATGAATGAGAAAATGCCCGGTCTTTT
>NZ_JAUBQR010000115.1:0-20660 GCF_036701385.1 Microcoleus sp. Pol12B4
TCTCTTGTTTCATCTGTAGAAAGAATTCTTAAAGAATTTGGAGATAATTATGTAATTAATTTTGCTTAACTACTTATTCTTCGGGTGCGGCTGCGATACCGTGCCGGATCAGGTAAATAACCATATATCAATACTTCCAGGCATTGGATCCCGTTTTTCTAGGAGCAATCTAGGATATACCTACCTTTTGCCTATTCTACAACTGGATTAACCTGTGGCGCCGTCATCGGGTTTGCGCTTTTGTAGCGATCGCGCCCTTGTCGTTTCGCATCATATAATGCTTGATCGGCGACGGCAACGAGTTCATCGGGTGATATTTCCGCAGTGGGAATCACAGTTGCAATTCCCATGCTCACAGTCACGATCGAGCTTACCTCAGATTGCTCGTGAGGGATTCCCAAATCTCGTATTGCCTGACGCATCGACTCAGCAACCGCGATCGCCCCTGCAGCATCCGTACTCGGCAGGATAGCAGCAAATTCTTCGCCCCCATAGCGCACAAACAAATCGGTAGAACGTTTAACCGCGGCGGCAGCAGCTTTCGCCACTTGCACCAAACAAGTATCCCCAGCTTGATGTCCGTAGCAATCGTTATATCGCTTGAAATAATCTACATCCAACATAATCAACGAAAGCTGTTGTTTTCCCTGCATCAGCCGATGCCATTCCGACTGCAATCGCTCATCAAAACAGCGGCGGTTTGCTACTTGTGTTAACCCATCTGTCGTAGCAATCAATCTTTCTTGTTCCGCCCGGTGTCTGAGCATCTCCTCGCCCCGCTTGTGTTCTGTAATATCAGCAAAAGTCGTCAATACTGCATAGGGTTTAGACTGATTGAGATGGAACAGCGGTTGAGAATTAATCGAAATCCAAGTCAGCGTTTTATCCGATTTGTGAATGCCCATCACCACATTCGATCGCCCTTGTCCCGTGCGCAGGGTGAGGATTGCCGGATGCTGTTGGCCCGGGAACGGTTGGCCGTCCTCCCGAACGATTCGCCAATCTAAATCTACGGATCTGCGCCCCATCATTTGCTCCGGGGTCAGCCCTAGAATCCTTTCGGCACTAGCATTACACGCAGTTATTTGTCCGTTTGCTAGCTGGAGTACGACACCTTCTGTCATGCTAGTAATCACAGAACGGTAGCGTTCCTCACTTTCCTGTAATTGACTCAGGAGAATGTTTTTGGCATCAAACTCTGAAGCCAGATGCAGGCTGCTTGCCAGAAACCCGGCCATCAGTTGTAAGGTCTGGATATCTGACGCTGTAAACGCAGAGGGTTTAGCTGAAAGCACTTTTAAGACCCCAACCCGATCGTCCTGATAGAACAAGGGAACAACCACCATTGACCGCAGACCAATGCGCTCACAGGCAGCCCGATCCACCCGTGCATCGGTTTCTGAATCCTCGCAAAGCATGATTTGACCAGTCGCAATACATTTTCCCGATAAACTTGCCCCTACTTTGATCCGTAATCCAACATAGGCGCTGGCGATACCGGTGGCTGCCCGATACACCATTTCATCCCCTTCAACCATTTCAATCACTGCTCCATCGGCGCGGGTCAAATCTTGAGTCCTCTCTGCAATCACAGCCATGACTGCATCAAGATTGGGATTGCGGATGGCGATTTCCTGTTGGGTAGCAACCACTATACTCAGACGCTGGAACTCTAGTTGTAATGCTGCTTCTGCTTGCTTGCGATCGGTGATATCCTTCATAAAGCAGTGATGCCCGATCGATCGCTCCTGCGAGTCGTAGGCTGCCAACAGCACCACCTGCTTGTAAAAAATCGAACCATCTTTCCTGATACCTCGGGTCTCAACCTCCACTCGGCCCTCGGCCAGCATTTTTTGATAAGCCGCCATCATCATGTGGCAGTCATCGGGATGAACTGTTTTCTGCCAATTCATACCAACCATTTCTTCAGGCTGATAACCTGCTATATTCGCGTAGGCTTGATTAACGGTGATGTACCGTCCGAAAATATCGAGCCGCGAGATGCCCTCAACTGCATGAGCAAGAGCTGTACTCAATTCTCTGAGTTCTGTTTCCGCCTTGACGAGATCCGTAATGTCTTGGGATGTACCAAACAACCGAATGACTTGTCCCTCTGCATTGAGTTCGGCTTGTCCTCTGGCTTCGGTATGGCGGATAGAACCATTCGGGCGCACAATTCTGAGGCGCAATAGATAAGGCTGCCCATGAGTGAGCGCTCGTTGAACTACCAGGTGTAGCTGTTTGGCACTTTCGGGATGGTAAAGCCGCAGGTTTTCTTCATACGTAGGTTCGCCTAGGGCGCTGGGTCGTCCCACAATCTCGAAGAGTTCGGGAGACCAGGTAATTTTACCCGTAATTACGTCCCATTCCCAGTTACCGATCTGGGCAACCCGCTGGGCTTCTGACAACCGGGTTTCACTCTTTTGGAGGGCTGTTTCTGTCTGGTGGCGGTCGGTAACGTCCTTTTCGTTCACGAGCAACATCGGGTTGCCTGTTACCGGGTCGTCGGTACACCACACGTCCATCCTATGCCAGCGAATTCCCGTCAGAGTAATCACTTGAGCCTCGATGCTAAATACCTCACCGGACTTAAGAACTGCCATTGCTCGCTCTCCTACCTGAGAGTCAACAAAGCGGCTCACAAAAGCATTATCTGTCGCAGAGCCAGGGTGCAGCGCCTCCCCGTAACAGCGCAAGGCCGCCGGGTTTTGCAGCAGCGGCGCACCTTCGAGGGTATATAGCGAAACCATGAGCGTGGTGTGTCGGAGTGCCTCGATCGATCGCAGAATTTCCGGCTCGATTCGATCGGCGCTTTCGACCGTACCCTCGACTAGCATTGCCAAACGCCCGCCCTCAATCCTGACCCCAGAACACCGACAGCGGACAGAAACAGGCTCACCTGCCGGGTAAAACGTCCACTCTTCGGACAAGGTTTGACCTTGCTCAAACTGCTGCCGACAGCTCTGCAAGCGAATCCGAGTAGACTCTGACACATCGCTAAAGTTGCGAGTCGCAAGTTCTTGCCGACTAGAAGCATTCCACAGATACAAGGATGCTTGGTTAGCCCACCGCATTTGCCAATGCTGAATATCAAATATCCAGATCGGATTTTGCAACAAGTCAAAAGCTTTGAGGTGGACAATATCGCCGCTCAGGGAATAGGCAAACTCTAGTGGTAGACAATTTTGATGATTGACTCTGGGCGCGCTTTCTGTGCTGGGATCAGTTTGATTTGGTTCTGTTTCGAGTTCCGGCGGTTGATTTGGCCCCTGTACCGGGCGGTGAGATTCCAAGTGCCGGATCGTCAACCCGATGTGCATTCCAACCTGCTGCAGGATCTGAACCTCGATAGGTTCCCACTGACGCGGACTTCGGCAGTGATGAGCAATCAACAGTCCCCAAAGCTTCGGAGATTGCTGCGGTTTGCCATCTAGCAAGATTGGCGCAACTAAATTTGCCTGAACCTGGAGGCGATCGAGCAATTCGACATCACAAGCTTGAAGAGAACCGCTGTGAATATCAGAAATGCTGCTCGTTTGTCCCTGGCTGTAACGCTCTACCCAGGTGGATTCACAGCAAGGATCGTAAATTTGTTTTCCTAGGATTCGCGGCCACTGAGCATCAACCGATTCAGCAAATACTACGCCATTTCCTTTTGGTAAGAAGCGATAAATAATCACGCGATCGGTTTGCAGCAGCACCCTGGTTTCCTCTAGCGCACATTGCAAAATTGTCTCCAGCTCCCCGAACTCGTTGATTTGAAGTGCAATTTCTGAAATTTTTTCTAGAATTTTCTCTAACGACCAAGAGAAAGTCTGGTTTGTAGACATCTCCGCGTTCCTTTTTTGTTAAGCAATTTTTTACTATTCTAGCCTGCCACAAAAAAATATAATAATTTATTTTAACTCGTAGCAACTGGTTGCTTGTTTGAGAAACTAAATGCACATTTTATGTTAAAATAAAGACTTTTATGAAATGCTACAATTTTTTTATTAGGTAACTTTGCCAAAAAGAATGTGAGCGTTATCCTCTCTATTTTTCTTATTATACGGCGATTTTTTATAAAAAATTATCTAAATTCTCCTGCATCAACTCTAAAAACTTGTTACTTTTTAACTAAATTATAGTAAATATAAAAAAAATCACCCTCGACCATTATTAAATTACCATAATTATATGGTGGGCTTTAGTAAACTAAATAAAACTAATTTTTCCCAGCGCAACCTGGGGTTTTTACCAAAATACTTAGTTGCCTCCCTTGACCACAGTAAAAAAACAGTTTCTTGGGTATGTATTTTTAGGAAATTGGGATAAAATTTATTATTGTTAGTCCTAGACGGAGCAAGCGGGTTTTTTAACTCCCTTACTTCGCTTAAACCCTCAATAAGAGTTAAAAAACCCGGTTGATGAGAGTTAGAATGCGTCCAGGGCTGATTGTCAAATAGAGATTTTGGCGGAAATGAGAAAAAAATGTGGCAAAAGCTCGTAGTAACCGGAGGCAGAACCGAGGCTCTTGCTTGAATCAAGGCCGCACCTAAAAACTAGCGAGTTAATGGTCGTAAACAGGATTGTCTTTAGGGCTAATTAAATGCAGCAACTTTTGCTTTATCTGATCGTCAAATACTTCCCATTTTAGCCTTGCATAATCGCTGTTCTCATTCCCGCCAGAAAGAAATCCCACCGGAATTTCAAAACCTCCAGCTTGACTTCTGCCACCCCCAAAAAAGCGTCCTTGAGCATCTTGACCGAAGGCTTCTTTAATGAATTCGTCGGGGTCGAGAGTAAGTTTATTAGTTCGCAGCGAGCCAATTACTACTTCAATTTCTTCGTCTTTGTCGTGAACAATTGCGTAGACAACTGCTGTGTGTACGTTCTCTTCTGTTACTAAAAAGTCCGCCGCTTGAGGAATAGAATCTCGATCGTCATAGCGGAGATAGCCGATGCCGGCGATCGAAAAATTGTTCTGGACGGTGCGGTGTTTGAGCGATCGCTCGATCGCGTCCATCACCCACTTAGAACGAGACGACTGCAACACCGCATTCAGCAACTGCGGGTCGTAAAATCGGCTCAAATAAGCCGCAGCTAAAAAGTCCTCCTCCTGAGCTTGTCTGAGGGCGTTCGTATCCGATCGCAAACCGTGCATCAAAGCTGTAGCGCACTTGATGTGCAGACTGACGCTGGCGTCGAGAGTTAGGAGTCCAGCCTGTAAATACTCGGCAAAAATCGTGGCTGTAGCGCGGATTTGAGGGCGCAAATCGGTAAATTCGGCGTTCATTTCCCCCTGCAAATTGTGATGATCGATGACGGCGGCGATCGGAACTCCAGCCGCTAAAATATACTCGGTTAAGTTACAAGTAGTCCCTTGATTGTCTATGAAAGCGCAGCCCTGAAACACCGACAAATCCTTAGTTTTTACTGTTTCTAGCGTCCACCGCTGCAACGGCAACCCTGTCAATTTAACTAAGGCAATGTTTTCTTGGTGGCTGAGGGCACCGGCGTAGATAATCTCGCAGAGAATATCGTATTGTTCGGCGATTAATTTGTAAGTCCAAGCGCTTGAAAGTGCGTCGGGGTCTGGAAAATCTTGCAGCAATATTAATTGGCGAGTGCCTTTGTGCCGATCGAACATTTGGCGCAATTGCTCGACTTTGCGATCGTGCAATTCCTCGCGGAGACGGCCGCGATTCTCTTGGGAAGCAACTTCGGCTTTGCTGCGCCGTTTTCCATGCGGCGCACTCACTGCGGGTACAACCTCGCTGCTGGCCTCAATTTCACCTTCGCGGTTGCCAGATATTTCATCAGAATTGGTAGGGGAATGGTCTTTCATAGTTAAAAATTAACAATTTAACTCTTTCAGGATTTGCACGGCATTCGCTCTTAAACCCGGTTTCTTTGTAGATGCCTTGTTGTCAAAGCCCATACTTCTTACGAGAAACCTGATTTAAGAGCGTAAATTCTCTCTTTAACTGTTTAACTTTTTAATTTATCCAGAGTGTGTGTTCCCAGGAACGAAGCAATCTCAGGACTCAGAACTTCCGCAAAAAACCCCCGCGCTTGCGCTGACAGGGGTTTTAAAGGCCTATTACATATTTTTGCCATTCTTTGTGCATACCGCTCTTAACGTGTTTAGTCACTTCAAAATAAAGACCGCTGTGAGGTTTCCGAGGCGGATAGCGCAGCGGCATTCCCGCTTCTTTCGGCGTGCGGCTGCCTTTATTGACATTGCAGCGCACGCAGGCGGTGACAAGGTTTTCCCAACTGTCGCCTCCTCCGCGCGATCGGGGAATTACATGATCGAGGGTTAAATCGTCCCCCGTATAACTGCAGTATTGACAAGAGTGTGCATCCCGGTGCAAGATGTTCCGGCGGGTCAGCGGAATATCCTTATAGGGAACTCGGACATAATGCCGCAGTCGGATCACAGTTGGTAGCGGGAAGTTTGGCGCAATAAATTTCCCGTTGTGTTCTACCTGTTCTGCTTTTCCTTTCAGCAACAAAACTACCGCCCTTCGCCAATTGGTGATGTTAAGGGGTTCGTAGGAGGCGTTCAGCACCAGAACATTGCCCATTGTTGATTATTAAAGAGAATATTTTTTTTGATGTTAACACAGGTTCCACTTTAGGTGGGACGGCACCAGGAACAGCGAGGGGAGCGCAAAAAACGGTGAAAAACCGCACCTTTACCCTATTCCTTCGCGCCTGCGCCCCCTATGGCTGCATCTATTTTCTGCCTTTCGTGTTTGTCAGCGAGCTTTTTTCCCAGAGTTTTGGCTGAGATGAGGCCAGTGTGTGCGATGGCAAAAATTTGCAGAATAAATTTTATTTTTTTCTCTAAATGCCTAATCTTCCCGGCAACAAACAGCTTAACTTTTTAGACTATTAGTAACCTTAAATGAAAAAGCTTATTACTGCTCATGAAATTTCGGCTCTTAAAGTCAGTTTTTAGCGCGTCAATTATTGCCCTTGCTGCTCCGATTTTAGCAAACAGTCCAGCCTTTGCCCAAACGCCTTCATTTTTCTGCGGCGCTGCTGGCGGCCGTCCAGCTACAATTGCTGTCCAACAGGGCAAAAATATTCCCGTTATTTTGTGGCTAGCTGATAACTATTTCAATGAATCAGGAGAAGATGCGATTACTCGGTGTACCAGAGTCTCAGGAATTCTCAACAACTCGCAACCGCAAGGAAGCTGGGATAATATTGTCACAGCAGGCGCATCGTCCACCGGTCAACTAATTATTTGTGCAGCTAATCCTCAAGACGGTTCCTGTAGATTATTATATCAAGTACCCAAAGGTCAAAATCCAGAACAAGCCAGACAAGAACTCTTAAAAAGAGTTACAAACCCTAATGTAAGTGTTTCGCCTGTTAAAGTAAATTGATAGTCATCATTAGGGACATGGCATTGCCGTGTCCTACTTGCAGAGAGTTGAAAGTCTTGTAAAATACTTCGGTTGAGTGGTGAAAAAATTGCAGCTTTGCTTGAGCAATTCTTCTAACCCTTCAACCTGCCTCAGCCAGACAGTGCCGTCGCTTCCAGCTACAGCAATTTGCTTTCCGTCTCGACTCCAACTGACACTAACAACATTCTCCTCAAACTCAAATTGAGCAACCTGTCGCCCTGCTAAATTCCACAGCCGTACAGTCTTGTCAATTCCCACTGTAGCAAGCCGTTCTCCGTCGGGACTAAAACTAATTGATTTTGCATCAAAATGCAACGTTTGAAATTCCTTAACTAATCCTTTTTCTGATAGATTCCACAGCCCTACTTTACCATTCCATGTTACTGTAGCAAATCGATACTGGTGTTTAGCCGGAGTGAAACTGAGCCCAATTGCCTGAATAGGCAGTGTTTTTTTCAGCTTGCCAGACAAATTCCAAAGTCGCACTGTAGATTTGCCATCTAAAGTCGTTAGGAAATCGCCGTTTGGACTAAAATTTACGCTTCTCACTAAGCCGTTGTGACCTGGGAGTTTCAGGCTAGACGATACTAATTGTGGCAGTTTAGACAAATCCCAAATTGCAGCATAGCTGTCTATCCCTGCCGCCGCTAATAACTTTCCGTCGGGACTAAAACTGATGCTGGTAACAGAGCCTTGAATTCCTTTCAAAGTAGAAATATTTTTACCTGATAAATTCCATATTTTAACAGTGCTGTCCCTTCCGGCGGTTGCTAAAAAATTACCGTTCGGGCTAAAGTTTACCATATTAACTGATTGCTGTAAAGCTTTCCATTCAACAATTTTTTGCCCGGAAAAGTTCCACATTCTAACTCGATCGTCTATTCCTGCAGTTGCTAAAATGTACCTCTTTGGGCTAAAAGTGACGCTGGTAACGGCACCTTTATGAGCTTGCCACTTTATCTTTCTTTGCTGACTTAATGAGGCTTTGAACTGCTGTGTTTCACTAATTTTATCGAGAATTATTTGTAAGGCTAACAGCGGTCTAGTTGCCGGGTATTGTTCTAGCTTATGTTTGTTTTTAACCAAGGTTTTTAATTTTTTCCCGGAGGCTATCGCTCTAAGTAAAGCTTCTGATAAAGCTTCGCTGTTTTCTGTCTTCTGAGAAACAGCCAACAATAAAGCATCGCTGCCATTTTGTTCGATTTCAATACTTGCTTGTGCTAGTTTAAACCGCTGGTAAGCGAGAGTTGAAAAGCCGATCGCCGCCAGTAACGATGCTGCAAGTACCCCAGAACCGATGCCGATCCACTGTTTGGCTTTTTGTTTGGCAGAGTCAGCTTCACTCCAAGCTTTTTCGGCATCGCCGACAGCTTTCTTGGTTTCTAGTGTTGCTGAATGCAGCAGTTGATTTTGGTCGCTCAAAATAACTTTCTGGCTGGCAGTCAAAAACTGAAAATCTTCGTTTCTCAAACTTTTTCCTGCCGCCCAAACTAATGCTGACTGCAAATCATTCCCTCGCAACAGTTGGGAATTATCTTCACAGCTAGAATTTAGCCAGAGTTTGATCGCTTCCGAGTAAGGCGAGAGTTTTTCTAATTTTTCTTGAATTAATTCTTTGTTAAAGACCGCTTCATAAATAGGATTAGAAATTGTTAATTTTTCCCCGTGCTTAACGATTAATCCGCTTAATCGCAACTCCATTTGTTCAGCACTACCATCCGGGACAATTTCAGTTTGTTCTAAAATTTGCTGATACAATCCCAGTCTCCTGACAATGCGCTGGTTTTCTTTGAAAAGCCGATCGCGAATTGTGGACAAATGTTCGGGTACATCTTGAGTTTCCCAATTCTCCACGATTTTCAAGCGCACTACTTTCTCTACCCACTCTTTAGAAGCGTTAATTTTATCTTTTTCCCCCTCTTGACAACGGGCGGCTGCCTCTTCCTCAGCCTCTTGGCAACGGGCGGCTGAATCTTCCTCCCCCCCTTGGCAAGGGGGGGTTGGGGGGGCTGAATTCGGGATTAATTGTGGATTTTCCAGCAATAGTTTGCACAGCTTTTGAGTCAGGAACGGCTGCCCGCCCGTCCAATACAAAACCTCCCTCAAAACTTGATTAGGGCTGTCTGTAAGCTCTGCCAATCCTGCTGCTAGCGGTTGAGCTTCTGTTTCGTCAAAACCAGTTAATTCGATCGCCTTGCCAATATTAAAAGGGGTATTGCTGCTTACATTTTGCTCGCGACACAAATCCGTCGGCGATGCTACACCTAAAAGGGCCCACGTTAGGCGATCGAACTCGGAATTGTTGGCGCGCTTGTTATAGCACGATCGAATTAAGGCTAAAAAATCGTCGGCGGGAAAATCTAGGGCGAGAATGCTGTCGATTTCGTCAATAAAAATGACAATATTGCTGGAAATGTTGGGTAAGAGTACGGTTTCGATGAATTCGCTCAATCTTTGAACCGGGGTTAAAAAATTGCGATCGCGCCACCAAGTCCGGACATTGACAATATCCGACAGGTTAAAATTATTTTCGAGAATGCGTAGCAAACCAGCATACCACTGTTCGGGAGTGACGCCGCGGTTGCCAATTTCCGAAATGTCGATCGCAGCACAAGCAATTCCTTCATTTCTCAGCCGCTGAATTGTCCGCACCTGCAAGCTAGATTTGCCCATTTGCCGGGAATTCAAAACATAGCAAAATTCCCCTGCTTTCAATCCGTTATAAAAGTCGTCGTCGGCTTGCCTCTTAACATAATTCGGAGCGTTATTGGTGAGACTGCCACCGACTTGATAGTAACTGGGCTTTGTGGTAAAATTCATATAAGTTATTCGGCGGTTGAAACCGCTACTATACAAACAAAATCCGCCTTCGCGGACTGAAGAAGTAAGGCGGTATTAAAGCATAATTCTGTATGATAAATTGTAACACAATACACTTATTCGGCAGTTGAAACCGCTCAAGAGTCAAACAAAGTTCGCCTTCGCGGACTGAAGAAGTGAGGCGGTATTAAAGCATAATTCTGTATGATAAATTGTAACACAATACAGTATGAAAACTGATTGGACAGGATATAACGACGACAAAGACAAGTTAAGAGCTGAAATTTGGTCTTGGCTGAAGCATCAAGCCGCATCTATTAGCAATCCGTTTGGTCATATCCCCAACTTTGTCGGTGCACAGGTGGCAGCAGAAAGATTGGCAAATTTACCAATATGGCAACAAGCAAAAACGATTAAGTGCAATCCAGATTCGCCACAAATTCCGGTGCGGATGCGAGCTTTGCAAGATGGAAAACGCCTGTATATGGCAGTACCGCGATTGACAAACGAGCGCTGTTTTGTATAGTTAACCGCTGAAGATTTGCAGCGGCAAAATATATCAATTGCCGAAAGTGCGATCGCCCGCAAAGCACTCGCTTGCGGAAAATTGGTAAGTTTTGCAGAAATGGAGCCAATTGATTTAGTAATAGTCGGCTGCGTAGCAGTAACGCGCAGCGGTGGAAGAACCGGGAAAGGTGCAGGCTTTGCCGATTTGGAATTGGCTATGTTGCAGGAATTCGGGTTAGTACAAATCGATACGCCAATTGTCACAACAGTGCATCCTTTGCAAATAGTCGAAGATTTGCGTTTACCAATGCAGGCTCACGATTGGGCGTTGAATTGGATTGTTACTGCTGAGGAGGTAATTGAGACTAATACAAGTTATCCGCGTCCAATGGGGTTAAACTGGGATAATATACGGCCGGAACAGTTGGAAAAAATTCCGATTTTGCGAAAATTAAACCAACCCCGAAGGCGCGTTACGCGGAGCGACGCGTAAGCGCTAGGACGCGAAGTAAGAAAGAAGAAGAAGGTAATTTCATAATATATAGCATTCCTAAATCATCTGTGAATTTCTTACTTTCTCCCCTTGGTAAGGAGAGGGTGGGGGTGGGGTAAAAAATTTACGACTCCTGCAAGGATTGCTATATCTACTTTGTGGTGAACACGCGCCATGCAATGAAAGCTGTAAAGGCTAGATAACCAAACACGGTGATCCAGTCTAGCCAATTATCGGATGTTATCAAAAAAATATCGTTCATGGGCTGTTTTAATCTAAAAAGAGGTAGATTGTGATTTGTGGTTTGGTGGGGGCGGATTTATGAGATTGTTCATTTTAGGCAATTATTGTCGGTGAACCTGCCCCTACCACATCTGGAATTATAGGATAGCAGAGCGATCGGACTTAGATGATCGCGCTTAAGTGCGATCGAAAATATTGTCGGTACAGTTCGCACCTCGGCACGCACTCGTTCCCCTGCAATCTCACCAACCCCAAACTGTCTAATTTAAAAGCCTGCATCGCCTTTAATGGCACCGGACAATCCGCAGTCACAATCTCTCTCATCCCCTGCGCCAACTCTGGATATTCTTCTAAATTCCACAACTGCCGGCGCAAATGGTCGCTGTAAATTCCCGCATCTGCGATCGCAGTTTCTTTTAATTCATCGAGTGTCAAACCCGATCGCGAGATGTGATATAATGCAACTCGCACTAAATACGGATGACCGCCGACAATAGCCATCAATTCCTCAACTTCTGCCTCCGACCAATTCAAATTATGGCGCGCTGCTAAATCTTGTATTTGCTGAGAGTTGAATTCGGGCAAATCTACGGGAAGTCCGACGTTAAAAGGCGATTGATTGATGTTCATCGGGATGTAAACTTCGGTGGAGTGAACTACAATTAATCGCAATTTTTTCCAGATGTCGCGCCGCTTCGATTCTTCATGCCACGCCCGCAGCAGTCCTAAAAAGTCTTCGGCAATGTCGGGATATTGGAAAACGCGATCGATCTCGTCTAATCCTAAAATTAAAGGACTGTCGATTTGCGGTAAAATATATTTTTCAAAGTAATCTTTGCAGTTGACTTTGCTGCCAAAAATCTCGTCCCAATAATCGTCTAATTGATTGGGTAAGTGCAACTCGCGACCGACGTAAGCGCAAAACCACTTTAAGAATTTATCTAAGTTGGCAAATACGCCTTTATCTACTAACTGAAAAGTTAGCGGCACGGTGCAATAGCCTTGACGGGTTCCGTGATGCAAAATTCGGGCCATCAAGGAAGTTTTGCCCATTTGTCTTGGTGCTTTGATTCTAATTAACGCGCTGGGCTGCACAATAGTTTGATAGCAGCGTTCTTCGATGGGCGGGCGTTCTACATAAAATTGAGAAGCGACATCGACTTGTCCTCCCGGTAATTCAGGTTCGGCGGCGGGTAGAGGTATTTCGTCGCTGCTAATTTCTAATAGCTGTTTTTGTGTTAAATCTTCCGTTTCTTCTACGACGGGTGCGGGTTGTTCTGCTAGTAAATTCAGAACCTCTTCGATAATAATTGGAGTGTCGGCGGTGGTTTTCCATTCCCTCTGTTTTATGCGGTACAGATAGCCCCGCAAGTCGTGATTTAGAGGCGCGTTCAGGGGAAAGCCGACGCGGATGGGGAGAATTATTGGTTTTCTGTCAGGGCGGGAGTCTTGCAGTTCTTTTGCTTGCTGAACTTGATATGTTAGTAGTTCGCTTTGGTTTCCCGTTGGCGGCAAAAGTATCAGCAAATAATCGCATTCTTGGAGGAAGGAATTAATGCGGTCGAACCAATTATCTCCCAATCTAATGTTATTTTCTGCTGTAAAAACTCTATGACCGATCGCGCTTAAGGCTATTTCTAACTGTTTTCCTAACTCGCGATCGGGTTCAGCGCTGCGATAACTGACAAATACTTTAACAATTCTGCTGCTGGCTGTATCTTCCGCTGGCGGCGAATTTTCCAGCTCGTCTAAATTTGTCGGTTCCTCAAGTTTAGCCGATCGATGGTCGCTAGCAGCCAGAGTCATTTCAAAAGCCGCGAACAACTGTCGAATTTTACTCAAATCCGCACCTTCTCTACCCTGCTTAATTTTGCTGACTGTATCGGCACCAACGCCAGACTCGGCCTCGATTTCAGTCAGAGTGCCTCTAATGTTATGTCGGTCAGACCATTCTTGGAGCGCCTCGTTAAGTTTCTTTAAGCCAGAGGCAGTGAGAATGCGACCGCGATCGCGTTTTGACTTGAGCACTTCGCTTGCAGTGAAAGGGGAACGAATCTAAAAATTTTAACGCCTTAAGTTCCTATTTTGGGCGATTTTAAGGAAGATAATCAGCCAGCCGGAATTTAAGGAATTTTACTTGGAGAGGTTTTTGGGGCGATCGACTCCTCAAACTCTGTCCTGATAACGGCTTCAACAGTTGAATATATTTGACGAGAAAAAGTTTTTCTTAACTCCCCAATCTCCGCCGCTAATCACCGCTTAACTTTTTAGAGTAGATACACCAAGCAAAAAAGGAGCAGCCAAATGAGCAAAATCTTACACAGACTGGCAATGGCCGCTTTGGGAACCGCCGCCATTTTCACAATTAATACACTTAATAATTTAACAGAAGCATCAGCCGCTGGTAAATTTGACCAACCAGAAATTTATCAAAACACAATTTTTCCACTTGGCGTACCGGGTCAGTTGCACAAATAGGGCAATTCATTGATTGATTTAATTGAATTAAGGAGAAATTATGAAGTCTACACTGTGTTCGCCACAACCTATAGCTACCAAATCTGACTCCGTTGACTCTGAGGCGATCGATGCCTGCACTGCGCTTGCATGGATGGAATTGGTAGCATTAGATGCTAGCGCTCTCACGGGGGATGATTGGCTGGCGTTGTGCGATGATATAGATAGCGGAGAAATCTACCGCTGCTGGTTTTTGTGGCGCGATAGCGAAGTTAGCGGTAATTGGGAAGCTTACGATCCTTTGAGCGATCGCCGATTCGTTGCGAAAGGAAAAGTTTTTCTCAAAGCTGCGATCGACTCGCTCGAAGATGCTAGAAATCGGGAAGTCGCCTAACTTGAATTCATCTCAGGCGAATAAATTTTTTGCCTGCAAAACAAGAATTCTGCCAAGAGAATCCACTGCTGTACAAACTTTCGTCCGCCTGGGCGAGACAGGAAGAAAAAGGGGTAATAGAAGCGGATTTGAGATCAGTCCCGGAAACCGACTATTCTCAAAGAAAATAAAAAAAATTACGGCTGCAGGCAAAAGTTGACTGTATGATGCTATGTGCTTCGTCTCGAAAGCGGTTGATAAGATTTTTTCAGCCGCTTTCTCGTTGCAGCCGTTAAACTCTTTCTCTTCACACATGACTCCTAAACTGCGATGGCTGTTGCCGGCCGCCCTTAGTCTTTTCTCGATCGCCCTGCCCGCAAAAGCTGATACACTAACATCTTGGCACTTCGATCCCAGGCAAAACCAACTCAATTTAACCACAGATTCAGGAGTTCAACCGGAAGTCAAACTAATCGCCAATCCCACCCGCTTAGTAATTGACTTACCGGGAATAGTCTTGGAGTATCCCGAAAGCCCTCAAAGTTACAACTCAGCTATTCAACAAATAAGAGTCGGGCAGTTTGACACCGGAACTACCAGGTTAGTAATAGAATTAACTCCCGGTTATAAGTTAGACCCGCAACAAGTCCGAGTCATTAGAGAATCTGCCACGCGCTGGTCGTTTCAGTTGCCCAATCCCGAGCAAATAGCGGGAAATGAGTCTTTTATCCCCACAGCTATTACCCGGATAGAACAAGCAGCAGGTCAAGTTACGCCCACTGTTTCGCCGGAAAATCAGAGAAACTATTCCACTGATTTGGTGATGTCAACCGCCTCAGAAATGACAGCCATCAAGCCTCAAATCGAAAGTGCGATCGAACAGTATAGATCCCTCAGCGCCGGAATGTTTTTTCTGGATTTAGATACAGGAAACTATTTGGATATCAAGGGCGATCGAGTATTTCCGGCCGCAAGTACCATCAAATTACCTATTCTGATAGCCTTTTATCAAGATGTAGACGCAGGCAAAGTTAGCCTAGACGAAACATTAGTTATGAAGTCCGACTTAGTTGCCAGCGGCTCTGGAACTATGCAAGACGAACCAGATGGAACTCGGTTTAGCATCAAAGAAACCGTAGATAAAATGATTACCATCAGCGACAATACAGCGACCAACATGATTATTGAACGTTTGGGGGGAATTGCTAAACTCAACGAGCGTTTTCGCAGTTGGGGATTAACTGATACGAGAATTCGCAATTGGCTCGGCGATTTTCAAGGAACAAATACCACAAGTTCTGTGGATATGGTAAAGCTGCTGGCGATGCTGTCTCGCGATAAATTAGTTTCTGAATCAAGTCGGGAACAAGCTTTAGAATTACTGCGACATACCACAACTAGAACGCTGTTGCCCTCCGGTTTGGGTCCCGGTGCAGTTATTGCTGACAAAACCGGAGATATCGGCTTTGTAGTTGGCGATGCGGGAATTATTGATATGCCCAACGGTAAGCGTTATTTAGCCGCAATCTTTGTCAAACGTCCTTACAATGACCCGATTGTGAGAGATTTTGTGCGTCGGATTTCGCGGATTGTTTACAATTATTTAGACCAACCTGCGGCGAAAGCATCGAATTAAATTATCTCATCGTTCTGACAATGACAAGTTAAACTATTTGATGTCATTGCGAGCGATGAGCGAAGCAATCCCAGATTTTGCGATTGCTTCGCTCATCGCTCGCTTTAGACAAATTAAACTATTTGATGTCATTGTTTGCGCTCAGCAAAATGACAAATTAAACTATTAATTAGTTATGGCTTAAGGAATTTCCGGACAAGCTTGGATGCGTTTGAGAAAACAAGCAACCATTTCTGCCCCAAAAAACGAGTCTTCTGACCATTTATTTCTATAGCCGCCACCCCCGTAAAAACCCATAGTAGATTCAGTATCGGGGGGGTCATACCACGACAACAGCTCACCTCCACCAAACTCACAAATACTGGGTAAATTTCCTTCAGGAGCATTCAACCCGCAAGGAATATCCTCGCGTCTTTTGATTGTATATAGGTTGAGGACATCGTAGTAGGAATCGGTTTCAGTTCTTTGCTTGTGCCATCCTACGCGATCGCTAAACTCTTTGCCTCTGCTTATATCCCCTGTTTCCGAAGCCAAACTTTCCCCAATGCGTTTTTGTACGCTAAAGCCAAAACGACCCTCACTGTATATTGTCCAAAGCCGATCGATAATAAATAAATCTTCACAAGCTAAAGATTGAATGTCTTCGTTTCTCAACCAGTTGTCCGATCGCTCAGCAGCTTGCAGCACCAGCTTGCGAGTTTGTTCGTCTGCTTTTTCCCATTCTTGACTTACCAGTAAATATTGTAACGAGCTGTAATCTATTCCCGCCTCAGAAATTAATGAAAAAGATTGGAGTGCTTGTTCTACTTTAATTTCGGTTTTTCCAACAAGTAATCCATAAGCAGACCATTGGATTTGTTTTGATCGATCTTGAAGCGCTTGAATAACTATATCTAAACCCGCTTCTCCATAATTTAATGCTTGAGAAAGAGCAATGATTCTAGATTCAATGTCTTCCATGGGAAGTCGGCGCTTGACTCCTTCTATTCCGCCTAAAACAGCATCTGTAGGTGCTGCTGAATTGTTAGAGCCAAGCACGGCGTCGTATTCTCTGGGGTGAATTGACATCGCGATTCTTTTCTAAAATTTTGACATCAGTTTAGCACAGGCTTATATATAAGGTGGCGATCGCAATTATCTTTAATACATAAAAAGCGAAAGCGAAGCAATCCCAAACTGTGAGATTGCTTCGCTTTCCTCGCTTTAGACAAATCAAACTAATGCTCTTTCCGCTCGACAGCGACAGTCAAATGAGCCGCAACTGCCCCCACTGTAGCAAGTACAGCAGCAATTGGAAAGACTACTGATCCTGCAACTCCGCCCACCAATCCCGCCATCAGCGGAATGTCTGCCAAAGTCCGCCCTTGCGAGTTTTTGATGACGAGGCGACGGAGTTTTCCTTGCTGAATTAGCTCTTTAACTTTGCCAATTAAACTGTCGGCGCTAATCTTAAATTCTTCAACTCTGACTTTTTCCTCTGTTGTAAATTCTGAGGCGTATAAAGGAGTTTCAACTGTTGGGTTGGCTGAATTTCCTGGCGATGCTGTCTCGTCTTGTAGAATTGTTACTGATTGTTCTAGTTGTGAGTTCATTTTGTGTAAGGGCGGGTGAAAACCAGCCGTTTAATTTCTATACTCTTATCTTCGGCGATCGCACTTGGGAATGACAGGCAAGGAAACCCTACAATCTGCATTCGTACTTTCCACCCCTGCCTTTTTACTCAAAACATTATTTTCGTGGCGTTAGCTCAGGGCACGTTTATCTCTTCCGAAAGATAGAGAAGATATTGTTGAAACAACCCGTCTCTAGATACAAGTAAGGTGCGTACTGCCAGCGATGTCAAGGTAGCTGCTGTCTGTTAAATCCTTAAGTTGGACACCAAGCAAACTAAAGTCAGCGAAAATTATTAAATTTAAAACTTTATATTTCTAGAATGACTTCAAATGTGATTGGTATCTAGGCACAATTAAGCTATGGCTTGCAATGCCAGTTCTCAAAAGCACCCCATAGATAGCGATCGCATTGGCGAAGCACAATATAATCAGAAACGAAAACCGAGTACATCAACGAACATCTGAATCAAGATATTAAGCTTGCAGATTTAGCTCAATTGCTGGGCATGAGTAAATTTCATTTCAGCCATCTGTTGAAGCAGTTGACAGGCACATCTCCCTAAGAATATTCGGCCTTGCTGAATACAGGTATGAATTCAAGATTTCGCAATTCCTATGGGCACGCTTGAGGGTGAGTTGTGTAAGATCAAGCGAAAAGTTTATTCATACCGTGAATTAGCAACGCCGATTAAATAAGCCATTCCCTCACCAGGAACCAGTGCGATCCAAGAAAGGCGACAATGCTGGAGATGACCAGCGCAGCGGGAGGCTGCCCTCTACCCGATAGCCACGAGCGAGGTGGAAGCGAAACAATCGCTCTGCTCCCTCGTAGTCATTGATTTGGGCACCTTCCCAAATCACTTCGGCTGTACCTGTGAGATAGAGCAGGTTGCCTCGGTCGAAATCCACGAATAGCAGCCCTGCTCTGGGATTCAACTCT
This sequence comes from Microcoleus sp. Pol12B4, assembly GCF_036701385.1. NCBI lineage: Bacteria > Bacillati > Cyanobacteriota > Cyanophyceae > Oscillatoriales > Microcoleaceae > Microcoleus > Microcoleus sp. Pol12B4. Next base: position 18,483 of record NZ_JAUBQR010000115.1, read on the forward strand.
AGGTTGCCAAAGGTATTAAACTGACAATTGCCAGAGAAGTCAGGAACGGTCAGCGTACAGTCATCATCCAGCCGCACAAAGCCTGGTTTGCCACCGCGATGAGAAACATCTACCCCGCTAGCAATGCCTGCCGATGTATTTTGATAAGCGGTTGCAATAAAGAAGGTATCAGCGGCAGCAATCGTGGCACGTTCTTCCGCCCCCAGCATTTGGAATTGATAAATCGATTGTGGCGCTGCTGAATCTGGGTCAATTAGCTCAAACATCCGAGTTTGAATATATTTAGGACAGTTGCCAAAGCTTTGTGCCACTTGCACTTCAAAGCGCTCTGAGTCAATTGCTGTGACAGTACCGTTCACACGATTGCGACGGCGGGTATGAAGCTCAATTCCGAGCAAGCCGATATCGATGCGCTCGGCAAGAGTATTTGTGAGAGGATCGGCAAATAGGGGTTTAGCGCCAATCTGTAAGGTACGATCGTCTGGCGAAGATAAAAAGCCCGGTTCCCCTACCAGAATGGAAGCCCAGGGGGTGCCTGTCGCATCCACCGTGCCCACAATTATGTAAGGAAGTTGGGGGAAGAACTGCCGAAACTGATCGGGCAGGTATTCCCGAATCATTTGTCGTCCTTGCTTATCCATCTTCGCCTGTGTGCCCATTCGACCTTGAATTGCTAGTTCACCCGCATGAAACGGCGATTCGGTTCTTGTCCAGCCTGGGATTGCCATATGTTACCTCTGTTTTTAAGCTGTGTTAGTTCACCTACAGTCCTGCCATTGGGATATAGCCGGGGAGTTCTTTGATGCGATCGATCCAAGTCAAGACGTTGCGATAGGGTGCGAGGTCAATCTTGCCATCAGGAGCCAGAGCAATGTAAGGAAAGACTGCAATATCAGCGATCGTGGGGTGATCGAATTCTAACCAGTTGCGCGTACTCAAATGTCGATCTAATTGAGTCAGGATATTCTCTGCTTGCTGGTTTGCCCGTTCGATATTGATACTGGTAACCCCAAACAAATAATAAAGTCTGGCATTTTCGGGGCCCTGGCGAATTTCTCCAGCAGTTGTCGATAGCCAGCGAACGACTTGAGCCAACGGGAGTGCATCCAACGGCAGCCAACTATCGCCGCCATACTGTCGCGCCAAGTACACCAAAATAGCTTGAGCATCCGCTAGTTTGGTATCGCCATCGATCAACAAAGGAACCTGTCCAAATGGGTTGAGTGCCAAATATTCCTGCCACTTATGTTCGCCTTTCATTAAGTCAACTTTTACCCATTCATATTCAATATTTAACAGTTCCAGCAATAGTCTTGGTTTGTAACTGTTACCAGACATTTCGTGACCGTAAAGCTTAATCCTGATGTTTCTCCTTGTGAGTGTAAACATGATTGATTGAGGACTGCCACCTTCCCTAATTCACATATTCAGACTTGTGCTATGCCACCATCATAGTTCGATACCGTTCACAAAGCTGTTGTCATCTGACACGATAAAGACAACGGCTTTGGCAATTTCATCGGGCATACCGACTCATCATAGCTGAAGGGTGACGGCTTGATTGTCCACAAATTCCTGCGCCTGCTCTTTTCTCACTCCCAAAAGAGTACAGCTAGGGGTGGGAACCACGCAGGATTAATCGCATTTACTCGAATTTTGCGTTCTTTGACCTAGAGTATCCAATTGTGGGCAAACGATCGCACGACAGCATTGGTAGGGCTATAAATACTAAAAGCTGAAATGCTTACGGTAGAAGCAATCGAGGCGTTTAGAATAAGGGAAGCGCCCTCTAGCAGCAGAGATAATGCCTTCTGCACGGTAATAGCGAACCTTTGATAAGTAATGGGACATAATTAATTACATACTGATTCTGGCGTTGCTGAGTTAGAGTATGAATAGAAGGAATGATTTATGCAATGCCCAGAATGTAAATCAACCCATATCCGTAAAAACGGCAAGAAGAAAGGAAAACAGAATCACATTTGTGTCCAATGTAGTCGTCAATTCATTAATCAGTATAAACCCCATCGAGGTTATAGCGAGAGCATCAAACGTGATTGCCTAAAAATGTACGTAAATGGTATGGGTTTACGGGCGATAGAACGAGTTAAGGGAGTTCATCATACCACGGTAATAAATTGGGTAAAACAAGTCGGAAAACTGTTACCAGATGTTTAT
>NZ_JAUBQR010000401.1:0-1447 GCF_036701385.1 Microcoleus sp. Pol12B4
CAACTGCTACAACTAGCATCACAAATGATGACTCTGCCGGTTTCAGCATTGCACCTACGAACATCACTGCTACAGAAGGCGGCGCAACTGGCAGTTACAAAGTCAAGTTAACTTCGGAACCGACGGCACCGGTTAATATTAGCTTTAATACTGGCAATGCAATTAGCCCGCTCGCCACACCGATTACTTTTGACAGCACAAACTGGAATGTCGATCAAACTGTGACTGTTAGTGCGATCGACGACAATGTAGCACAAGGAACCCACAGCGGAACGATCGCTCACACAGTTACCAGTACCGATGCCAGTTATAACGCCTCATCGATGCCCGATGTGACGGCATCGATTACTGATAACGATAGTCCTGGTGTTTCCATCGTGCAATCGGCAGGCAGTACAAATATTGGTGAAGGCGGTGCAACGGCTACCTACGGCGTGGTTTTGACTACCGCACCTGCTGCCAACGTTACGATTAATTTTGACACTGGGACTCAAATTAGTGCGATCGCACCTCTGACTTTCACCCCAAATAATTGGAATGTTGCTCAAAATGTGACTGTTAGTGCGATCGAGGACAGCATAGCCCAAGGAACCCACAGCGGCACGATTACTCACACTTCTGTCAGTACCGATAATTTGTATAATGGGCTGACGATTTCTCCTGTGACTGCCACGATTGCTGACAACGATACCGCAGGCGTGAGTATTTCACCTACGAGTACAACTGCTACCGAAGGCGGTGCAACAGGCACGTACAGCGTTAAGTTAAAATCCCAGCCGCTCGCGCCTGTGACGGTTAGTTTCGCTACAGGGGATCAAATAAATGCGATCGCCCCAATTATTTTTGACAGCACTAACTGGAATGTGGATCAGACTGTCACTGTTAGTGCGATCGATGACAGCATAGCCCAAGGAACCCACGGCGGCACGATTGCTCACACTTCTGCCAGCACCGATACCAAGTATAGCGGTCAGACTATTCAGGATGTAAATGTATCGATTACCGACAACGACACAGTAGGTGTAAGCATTTCTCCCACGCAAACAACTGCTACAGAAGGCGGCGCGGATGGCAATTATGGGATCAAGTTAACGTCGCAGCCTTACGCCCCTGTAACTATCACTCTCACAACAGGTAATGAGATAGAGGCGATCGCGCCTATTACTTTCACTACAAATAATTGGAATGTCACTAAAACCGTTACGGTGAAAGCTGTTGATGATACGGTTGTGGAAAGCGCGCACAGCGCTAATATTACTCACACTGTGAGTGGGGGTGATGCTAAGTATAATGTAGTTGTGGTTCCAGGGGTGACAGTGGCGATCGCGGATAACGACACTGCACCGCCACCACCACCACCACCAGTAAGCCCTGACATTATTATTAGTCCGGTATCGGGATTAGTAACTACAGAAGCAGGTGGCACAGACCAATTCACCATCAGACT
>NZ_JAUBQR010000401.1:1547-2394 GCF_036701385.1 Microcoleus sp. Pol12B4
GTGGAAGATAGTGTAGTTGATGGCGATACTGACTACAAGATTATTACCGACAGAGCTGTTAGTACAGATCCGAATTATACCAACCGAGATGTTGCCGATGTCAGCCTGAGTAACCAAGACAACGATGTAGCACCACCAGTGGGAACTCCTGACATTATTATTAGTCCGGTATCGGGATTAGTAACTACAGAAGCAGGTGGCACAGACCAATTCACCATCAGACTCAACAGCCAACCTACTGCGGATGTAAAAATTGATTTGCGTAGCAACAATGAGGCAGAGGGAGTAATTTCGACAGCATCAATTACCTTCAATTCTGCTAATTGGAATCTGCCGCAAGAAGTAACAGTAACAGGGGTGGAAGATAGTGTAGTTGATGGCGATACTGACTACAAGATTATTACCGACAGAGCTGTTAGTACAGATCCGAATTACACCAACCGAGATGTTGCCGATGTCAGCCTGAGTAACCAAGACAACGATGTAGCACCAATACTTGGAAGTCCTGGCATTGTTATTAGTCCGGCATCGGGATTACTAACTACAGAAGCAGGTGGCACAGACCAATTCACCATCAGACTCAACAGCCAACCTACTGCGGATGTAACGATTGGTTTGCGTAGCAGCAATGAGGCAGAGGGAGTAATTTCGACAGCATCGATTACCTTCAATTCTGTTAATTGGAATCAGTGGCAGCCGATTAGGATAACGGGTGTGGACGATCGAGTATTTGACTTTGATAAGACTTATCAGATTGTGACTGCCCCTGCTGTCAGTGCCGATAGTAACTACAACGGCCTCAATGCACCGGATGCGACTGTTGTTAACAGGGGTAACACCATACCGC
>NZ_JAUBQR010000402.1:0-2385 GCF_036701385.1 Microcoleus sp. Pol12B4
AACAGTTTGCTTTTGTGCCATCTTTGTGACATAATTTATACCGTTTTGTAGATATGCAAAACTTGATGTTTCCAGAAAAGATGCCGAATCGCGGCAAGAAAATTTTGAGAATGAGAAGTTCTGTACCAATTGGGTGCTTGCTTTTCCTGTGGCTGTGTGCTGGTTCTATTGCTAGCGCCCAAACTAATCCGCCAGCCCTCGATCAATTTTCTCCTAATCCTCTAGAAATTACCACACCCGATCCCCTAACTCCCGCCAGCGAATCTTTGAGCAGCACTCAGCGGGACGAACTGACAGCGGCTTTGGAGGAGTTAAACTTAGAAGCAGCCACTAAACTGCAAGCTGGAGACGGCGCGGGTGCTTTTGAAATTTGGTTCCGAGAATTGCGGCTGCGGAGGTATCTGGGCCCGGCGGCGGAAATTGCTGCTTTGAGTCGGGTGGGAAGTGTTGCTTGGAGTAACGGTAAAAACCTCGAACTACAGCTTATTACCAAACGGTTGCAAGCCATTCAAAAAGAAGTCAAATCCCAAGTACCACTTAATACTGAGTTGCTCCCCGCCTTCGTTGCGGCTTTTCAGCAGGTGCGCGCTAAAGGCCCGACTGTAGAAGTTTACCAAGAAATTCTCGAAAAGGCGCGCCAAAACCAAGATATATTGGCTGAAGGTCAGATTTTGAAGGCGATCGGGCTAATTCATATCAATTGGTTGAGTTACGATAAAGCTGCTCCCGTGTATGAGGAATTGGCAACTTTAATTCAGGAAAATCGCGATTTATTTGCTGCTAATTCTGCTGTGCAAAATTCTGCTGTTGTGGCGGGAAACGGTGCGCCGCCGCAACCTGTAACCCCTCCAACTGAGGTAGATACCCTGAGACAGTTGGCCTACGTTTACCAGCAGTCGAAACAACCCCTAAAGGCGATCGCAGCCAGGGAAAAACTAGCATCAGTGTATCTTAACTTACAAAATCCCAGCGCTATACCACCGCTCAAAATTGCGATCGCCACCGATTACGAAACCATCGGTCAAATCAATTTAGCAGCTCAATACTATCAGGAAGCATACAATTTAGCCGTCCCCATTCAACAGTACGGTCAAGCTAGTGAAGCTTTGGATAAATTAGCTTTACTTTATCGATCGCAAAAGCAATGGGAGCCGAGTTTGCGGATTTATCAAATGCAGTTGCTGTTAGAAGAGCGGGCTTACAATTTCTACGGATTGATGAACGCTTACGACAATATCGGTCAAGTTTATCAAGAGATGAAGGCTTACGATAAAGCTTTGGAATCCTATCAAAAAGGGTTGGACGTGGCTAAAAAATTGGGACACAGACAAGAGTATTTTGCTAAGAAAATTCAAAAAGTTAACAAGCAATTGCAAAGGACTTCGTAGTTGTCAGCCGACTATAATGCCAATTTGCAATGCGAGGAATTTAAATGCAGTAAGGTGTGCAACGCACACCCTACGAAAATACTTGGGACTGGTAAGTTTCTCGCGAGATAGAATAGTATACTACATCAATTTCGTAATAATGAGCATTTTTTTCATATTTCATGCCAACTTTCTGCATCACCCGCTGGGAGGTTATATTTTCTGGGAGGGCGATCGCAACTATTCTCTCCAAATTTAATATTTGAAATCCATAGTTTAGACTAGCCAAAGATGCTTCTGTCGCCAATCCTTGATTCCAATAAACTTTGTCGAGCGCATAGCCTAGCTGAACTTCCGGTGTCTTTTCCTGAAAACGCAGTCCGCAGCGACCAATCATTTTACGGTCTATTTTATGTACTAAAGCCCACATTCCGAAGTTGTTTTCTTCCCAACTTTTGATCATGGTATTAATGGCGGTTTCTGTTGCTTCTCTAGTTCTAGCTCCTCCGAGGTATTTCATTGTTTCCGGATCGCTGTAGATGCGGTACAGATCGTCTAAGTCGTCTGGCGTAAATTGTCTCAGATACAATCGGGCTGTCTCTATTTCTTGCATGATTACAGTATAACCTTTAACATTAGATTATATAGCAAGTCTATTTGAGTCGTGAATGTAGAACAACCTGAAACCTTTGTGATGATTGAATCTATTGTTTACAAATCAAATGGTTTTGCTATAGTACCACTTTGGCGGGCTACAAACATTTTAGTTGGGTTTCGTTCCTCAACCCAACCTACTGTTACAAGAAAACACTCTTTGTGAAACAGGCATCTTGCCTATTACTGATATTAGTGTCAAATATTGATTCTATTTGTTACAATTATTAACTAGATATATTGTACAATTTTTGCCATCAATGACCCTTTCCTCACCAGTAGCAGATACCAAAAACAAATCCGGCCAGGAAACAGACTGGCGGTTATTCATGAGGTTGGCATCTTACGCAACCCGCAGCAAACG